>CAMPKL010000101.1 GCA_946887065.1 uncultured Bryobacterales bacterium | reverse complement strand
TACTTCTCGGCTTTCTGGGCGATCCAACGCGGATCGCGCTCGTAGTGCTGCTTGGTGATCGGGTCGACGACGGTGCAGATGATGACCAGCGTGGGCGCGTCGGTGAACGGATCCATGAAGGCGGCGTTGGGGTCGGGCATGATGAGCATGTCCGATTCGCTGATGGCTTGCCAGCCGCGAATGCTGGAGCCGTCGAAGCCGAACCCCTCTTCGAAGCTGTCTTCGGTGAGCATGGCGATGGGGTAGGAGACGTGCTGCCAAAGGCCGGGAAGATCGGCGAAACGCAGATCAAGCATCCGGGCGTCGTTGTCTTTGGCGAACTGTAGGACTTCGGCGGGGGTTCGTTGCGCGCTCATGACTCTTCTAAAGGTAGGCGAAAACGGGGTTTAGGCGCGAGTGCCAGCGAGCGGGTTGGGGATCGCTCCCTCACGGTCGCGGCTTCTCTGACGCGTGGGCTCAGGCGGATTGAGCAGGGCGGCAAATTTGCCCGTTCGCTCAAATGCTAGATGCCTAGTTGGGAGGCGAGATCGAGGAAGTCGCGTGCGGTGATGTCGAACCGGTCGCCGGCTTCGGGCTGGTCACGGCCGGAGTCGGGGCCGTATTCAAGAGGGCGGGGAACGAAGGCGGTCTTCATGCCGAGCGCGGCGGCGGCGCGGAGGTCGCCCGGGTGAGCGGCGACCATCATGACCTTCGGCATCGGGCGTCCCAGCAAGCGAGCCGCTGCCTGGTAGACCTTCGGGTCGGGCTTGTAAGTGCCGGCCAGCTCAGCCGACAAGACCGTGTCACAAGGCAGGCCGGCATGTTTGGCCATATTGACGAGGAGCGCTACGTTGCCGTTGGAGAGAGTCGCGATGATGTACTTGCGCTTCAGGCGAGTGAGGCCCTCGACGGCGTCAGGCCACGGTTGGAGACGATGCCAAACGCGGTTGAGATCGGCACGTTCGTCCTCGGATAGTCTTTCGAGTCCGTAGCGCGGGATTAGCGAATCGAGGATCTGCCGATGGAGATCGTCGATCAGTGTCCAGGGCGCCTCGCCGTTGCGGACGCGCAGCATGGCGGGGCCGTAGCCGGCGCGCCAGTCGTCGGCGAACGCCGCCCAATCGACGTCGAGCGACTTCCGATGACCGAGTTCCCGCCCTTCGCGGATGATGGTCGATCGCCAATCGACGACCGTGCCAAAGACGTCAAACGTGAGCGCTTCGATACCGGGGGAAGATTGGGCGCGCAACATGGGCAACAAGGAGAAGCCAGCGAACCAGGCTCGTCGAGTCACGCAGAGAGTGTATCAGGAGGCGGGTAAAGGGTTGCCAGGGGACGGGAAAGCATGCCCGTCCCCTGGTGAGGCTAGAAGACTCGGACCACGTAACTGAACTTCACGCCCCGGCCGATTTCGGGGGCCAGGTCTTTGATAAAAGACGAGTGGTTGCGGTACAGCGCGTCGCCGATGTTGAAGACGTTCACCGAGAACTGGTGGGCCATGTTGGAAGTGCGGGCCAGCGTGTACGACGCCGTCAGATCGAGGACGGCGTAGCCGGGCGTTTCGGTTTCGCCGGTGTAGGTAAGGTTCTGGCGCTTGGCCAGGATCAGGCGCGGTTTGACGCTGAGTTCGCCGTAGTGCCAATCGAAGCCGACGGAGCCGCGCAGGGGAGGAATGCGCGGCAAGAAGGTGTTCTGGTCGGTTTCCTTGGCGTTGACGTAATCCGCTCCGAGATCGAGCCAAAGGTTGGGCCGCAGCGCGAAATGAATGCCCGACTCGGCGCCATAGAAGCGGGCGTTGCGTTGAGTGAACTCGACGACCCGCAGGCCGTCCTCGACCTCCCCGGTGGCGAAGGGGAAGACGAAGTTCGAGAAGTCGTAGTAGAAGAAGTTGAGTTCGCCGCGGACCTTGGCTTCGTCTTGGCGCAGAGAGAGGTCGATGCCGTTGCCGGTCTCGGGCTTCAGCAGCGGATTGCCGATCTCGAAGGCGAGGTTGCCCACGTGCGGGCCGAGATTGTAGAGCTCTTCGAGCGAAGGGGCGCGGTAGGAGCGGGCGTAGCTAGCGACGAAGGCGGCGTTCTGCCACAGGTCGGCGTGGATGCCGGCGGAAGCGGAGAGGCCGGTGAAGCGGCGCGGATCCCGATTGATCTCGCTGGTGTCGCGGAGAGGCTCGTAGCGGTTCGTTTCCAGGCGCGCGCCGGCTTGGAGCTTGAAACGTTCAAACTCGAACTCTTCGAGAGCGAAAGCGGCGAGGGCCGTCTGATCGACGGCGGGCGAGAGGGCTTCTTCGCCGGCGACGTCGTAGGCGCGGGCTAGGCCCCAGAGGCCGAAACGTCCTGTCCAGCGGCCGCGGGCGGCTTGTTCGAAGACGGCGCGATAGATGAACTGTTCCTGGTTGAAGCTCGTGCCGACCTCCTGTTCGCCGGTCTCGAAGACTTCGTTTTCTTGGTGCTCCCAGTCGATGAAGCGTAGTTTTACGGAGAAGTTGTCGATGGCTGAGGCAAGGTTCCGCATGCCCCAACTGAGATGGTAGGAACGGCGCAAGGAATCGAGGAAGACGCGTTCAAGTTCCTCGTGCTCCTCCTCGCCTTCGTGCTCTTCGCCTTCTTCGTCGTGGTGACCGCCGTGGAGTTCAGCAGCCAACGGGACGCCGTTGGAGCCGTCGTCGACTTGCACCTCGCCAGTGAAGAAGTGGCGGTTGCCGTAGTAGCCGAAGCCTCCGCTGCCGTTGAATTGCCGCGCGCGAGAATTGAAGATTTCCCCCAACGGGGTGTTATAGTCGCCCGTGCGGATACCGCCGCCGCTGCCCCAAATCATCCAGTTGTTGAGGCCGTATTCGAAGCCGGCGTTCGCGGCGCCGAGGTTGGAAGTCGTCCCGGCCGAGGTGGAAGCGTAGCCGCGCAAACCGTCATGGGCGTGGGTGTGGACGCTGTGGTGGCGGCTGACGGCGTTGATGGTGCCGCCCATGGCGTTGCTGCCGTAAAGCAGCGTGGCCGGGCCTTTGACGACTTCGAGGCGATCGACTTGAGCCATGTTGAGCGGTTCGCCGTGATCGCCCGATTGCGAGGCGAGCGAGCCGACACGGATGCCGTCTTGCATGACGAGTACGCGGTCTCCGTCGAACCCGCGGATGATCGGACGCGAACTGCCGGGACCGAAGCTCCGCTTGGCGATGCCGGAGCCGACACGGTTCGAGAGGGTCTCGCCAAGCGAGACGTCAATGTTCTCGGCGAGTTCAAAAGAATCGAGCGAATCAACGCTCTGAAAAGACTCGAAGGCGGTGAGCTGTTTGCCCTCGGCGGTAACGGTGATCTCGTGATGCAGAGCTTGCAGTTCGAGCGTGAAATCAGTCGTAGTCGTTTCGCCGAGACGGATCTGGACGGCTTGCGCCTCTTCGGTGATCACGCTGTTGACGTGCGCGATGACTTGGTAAATGCCGGGCGGAACGTCTTCGATGGCGTAAGAGCCGTCCGGCGCCGTGATCGTCTCTCGACTGAGCTCGACGATGAGCACCTCGGCGCCTCCGAGGGGTTGGCTGGATTGCCGCAAGGATACGTGACCTTCCAGGCGCCCGGTATTTTGGGCCTGCGCCTGCAGAACGAGAGATGCCAACGAACTGCTGATGAGAACTGCAAAAGCCAGACGGTAAACGCCCATGACTACTTTTCCTCCGCGTTGCCAGTACGACCAGCACCGCCGAACTCCAACGGGAGAACGTGCGGCGCTCCGCGATAGCTATGCGTGGAAGCAGGGCGGGCCGCGAGGGCTCGGAACCAGAGCGTGATCCGGCGTAGCTGGATGAACGTCGGTAGGCGGATCAAAAGCGTCCGGTGTGTGGGCGGGGGCCACGGACGGAGCGGACGCTCCCGTAGTCCAGGCCGAACAGCAGACGGGGCAAGCGTGCGTCGCATGGCGCCCAGTGTGCTGCGAACCGTCGAGGAGACAGGGATCGATCTCCGCGGCGGCATGCAAGACCGCGGCGAAGGCCATGATGACCAAGACCGCCGCGAGTAACTTGTGACTCCAATGGCCGCGCATCAGTGCCCTTATCGGATCAAGACGTATTGTAGCGGACCACCCGTTACATCCTGGGAACGCTAAGATATTGGAACGAATGACTAAGGCTCGGTGGACTGGCGCGCTGGCGGCGCTGCTGGCATTGAACGCGGGCTATCTGTGGACGTTTGCCCAGCCCAATCTGTTTTACGTCGGCAACGTCTTGGCGCACGTCGGGCTGGGGGCGGTGCTGACCGTGCTCGTGGTTAGCCAACGCTCGCTGATCAGGGACCTGTGGCGGGGAATGGGGCGCGCCGCGGCGGTGCTGTTGGGCGTCGCGGTCGTGCTGGGCGTGGTGTTGTGCTTTATCGGCGCCACGTACGGAAATCTGCCGGTGGTGATCGCTCACGGCGCGGCCGGGTTTCTGGGATTGGCGCTTGCGGCGGCGCACTTTCGAGGGACGCGGCCGGCATTTGGGAAATGGGCCGGCGTTGCGGTCTGCGTAGCGCTGCTGATGCCCGCCGCTGAGGCCTTGCGGCATCGCTTCTGGCCCGCTCAGGGCAAGGAGCGCATTATCAATCCGGCGACGGCTCCGTTGTCGATGGATGGCGAAGGGGGCGGCCCGGGTAGCCCGTTCTTCCCGTCGTCGGCCACGACGAACGTGGGCGGGCTGATTCCGTCGGAGTTTTTCCTCGATTCGAAAGCGTGCGGCGAGTGCCACGTCGATATCTACGAGCAGTGGGAAAGCTCGATGCACCACTTCTCGTCGTTCAACAACCAGTTCTATCGCAAGTCAATCGAGTACATGCAGGAGACTGCCGGAGTGGAGGCGTCGAAGTGGTGCGCGGGCTGCCACGACCACGCGATGTTTTTCAACGGACGCTTTGAGAAGCCGGCGATCGAACAGATCGATACTCCGGAAGCCCATGCCGGCTTGGGTTGCATGTCGTGCCACTCGATCACGCATGTAGCGAGCTCGATGGGCAACGGCGATTTCGAGATGACTTACCCGCCGCTGCATGAGCTGATGACGACCAAGAACGAAGTCGTGCGGGCGCTGAATAAGTACGTGACGAACACGGCCCCGGCGGCGCACCGCAAGGCATTCATGAAGCCGTTCATGCGTGAAGACGCGGCGGAGTTTTGTGCGACCTGCCATAAGGTCCACCTGGATAAGCCGGTCAACAATTACCGCTGGTTCCGAGGCTTTAACTCGTATGACGATTGGCAGGCGAGCGGCGTATCGGGCCATGGGGCCCGGTCGTTCTACTATCCGCCGAAATCGCAGACTTGCAATGACTGCCACATGCCGCTGGTGGCGTCGAACTATCCAGGAAATAAAAACGGATTTGTGCGTTCGCATAATTTCGCGGCGGCGAATACGGCAGTGCCGTTTGTGAACGGCGACGAAAAGCAGTTAAAGGCGGCGACGGACTTTTTGACTAATGACATTGTTTCCGTGGACATTTTCGCCGCGTCGCCCGTCGTACTGAACGCCAACGTCCAACAGATGAGGCGCCGGGCGGCGGACGAGTTCGAGATGGCGACGACGTTCGCAGTGGGCGAAGAGTCGGGCAACCCAACTGCTCCGGTGGTGATTCGCAACGTCGGGGAGATTTCCGCGCCGCTGGACAAGACGCAGCCGGGATTGCAGGCCGGTTCGCGGGTAAAGGTCGACGTGGTCGTGCGGACGAAGAGAGTCGGGCACTTCTTCCCCAGCGGCACGGTGGACTCGTTTGACGTTTGGGTGGAAATGAAGGCGTCGGATGCTCGCGGAGAAACGATTTTCTGGAGCGGCCGCGTGGAGGACGAAGGGACCGGCCAGGTCGATCCGCAGGCGCATTTCTATCGCGCGTTTCTGTTGGACGCGCACGGCAATCCGATCAACAAGCGCAATGCCTTCTTGGCTCGAACGGCGCTGTACGCCCGCCTGATTCCTCCGGGAGCGGCCGACACGGTGCATTTTGAGATGGCGATTCCGCCGGACGCGGTGGGCCCGATCCGCATCGAGGCCAAGCTGAACTACCGCAAGTTCTCGCACTACTACACGCAGTTCTCCTATGCGGGTAAGGCGGGTGAGGGCGAGTTCACAAAAGACTTTGACGACCGCGAGTTCGATTTTTCGCCGCAGAACATCCCCGCGAACGTTTCGGGCGAGTTAAAGGGCGAGATCCCGACCTTGCCGATCGTGGTGATGGCGACGGATGAAGTGGAGATTCCGCTGGGGACTGAGCCGACCAATTGGACGCCCGCCGTTCAGGCGGACGACTACATTCGCTGGAACGATTACGGCATCGGCTTGCTGCTGCAGGGAGATATTCGCGGCGCGCAGTACGCTTTTGAGCGAGTGACCGAAGCGAAACCGGACTACGCGGACGGCTGGCTAAATATTGCGCGGGCTTTGTTGCTTGAAGGCCGTCCCGGTGACGCCCGGCCGTTCATCGATAAGGCGATGGACATTGACGGCTCGCTGGCGAGAGTGCATTTTTTCAAGGCGATGGCCGACAAGAAGGAAGGGCTTTACGACGACGCGCTGGAGGCGCTGCGATTCGTGGAGTCGCAGTATCCGAAGGATCGCGTCGCCCTCAACGAGATTGCGCGTATTCTCTTCCTGCGGCGGGAGTATCAGAGCGCTCTGGGCTATCTGGAGCGCGTGGCTCGGATTGACCCCGAAGATTTGCAGATGCATTACACGGCGATGCTCTGCTACCGCGGCCTCGGCGACATCGAGCAGGCCGATCGCGAGAAGGCGCTGTTCGAGCGTTTCAAGATAGACGAAAAGTCCCAGGCCATCGCCGGGGATATACGGCGTCAAAACCCGGAAGACAACAACGAACGGAATCCGCTGCACGCGCACGTCTCGGCGAAGCTACAATAGTCGCCCCGGATGGAACCTCTGAAAATCGCCCTGCTCGGCCTGGGTCAGGCGGCGCAGAACATTCATCTCCCCGCGTTGCGCGGTCTGACGGAGTTGTTTGATGTCGTGGCGGTTTGCGACACCGACGAGGCGGCGCGCGAGGCCGCGAGTGTGGCCCTGCCGGGCGCTCGTAGCTACGCCCATGCCGGCGAATTGCTGAGCAGCGGAGGCTTCGATGCGCTGGACGTCTGCAGCCCTCCGTCGGAACATTGCGCGCACGCCTGCGCGGCGCTAGCGGCTGGCGTGCACGTGTTTTGCGAGAAGCCCCTAGCGGGGAGCTTAGGCGAAGCGGACGCAATGTTGGCGGCGGCCCGGGAAGCGAAAAAGACGTTGGCCGTCAACGGGCAGTTCCCCGACATGGTGATCCATCAAGCGGCACAAACCGAAATCGGTTCCCGTCGATTTGGGCGATTGTTGTTGATGCAGGCAACGCAGTCGTTCCGCACCAGCGAAGCGACGGAGGCGGGCTGGCGCAGGGATGCCCCGCGGCGCGTGGCCTTCGACTTTGGCGTTCATTTGTTCGATCTGAGCGCGTTTTTTTTTGGCGAACTGCCTGCTTCGATCTCATGCACGATCTCGTCGTTGGGGACCCCGATGTCCGAGGCCTTCACTTCCATCGCGCTGGAGTTCCCTTCGGGCGGCGCGGCGAGTTTTGTGCTGAATCGGGTGAGCGCGGGCGAGGAACGCTACTGCGACATCGTGCTGACGGGAATCGATTCCGAGGCGCGCTGTTCGATCGGCGGCAGGGCGGATTTGGAGTTCGGCATCGCCGCGCGGTCGCGCCTGCCGTACGCGCGGGCGCGATTCGCAATGGGCGGCACGGCGGAGCGCATTCAAGCCGGACGTTCGCAGTTGCTGGCGCGAGAAGGTTCCAATCCGTTCGCGGCGGCGACGGCCGTTCGCTTGCGGGCCTTCCATGACCAGATCGTGCGCGATGTGCCGATGGCGCGCAGCGCGGCGTATCACCGCGAGATGCTGGCGTTGGCGCTGGCGGCTTACGAATCGGCTGAGACGGGCCGGCGGATCGACATGGCCGCGCGTTACGCGCCGACTTCGGCCTTCTGCCGCTAGCCCGCTTCGAACCGCACGTCTGTAGCGGAAATGCGCTTCAGGTCGTCGACGTTCAACACGCGTCCCACGACATTAACGGGGTCAGCGGCGCGGCACTCGTTTCCGTGACTCGCGGGCGTCGGACCCCAGAACAAACAGAGGCACTTGCCAGGGGGCCAGTAGGCGATTTCGCCCGCCTCGACGACGTCGCTTGCGCCAGGCTCCTGTTGAGCCTTCACGGGGATTGAAAAGTAGAGTTCGTCGCCCCAATAGGAGCCGCGCGCCGAGATGGGCAGCGCGCCGTAGATGAGGTCGGCCGTTGGCGAGTCGTCCCACTCGGCTTCGAGGGAGATGTCCCCGACGATGATGCGTACGGTGCGGTCAGACATGACTGGACAGTTTAGACGTAGTTCTGCACCGAGGCCAATCCGACCTGGACTCGCGTCAGCATGATTCCAGAAGGCGAGGGACAATGATTGCTGACTTCCCGCGCGCTAGGAGGCGCACATGAAACGCTCCGTCGACACCCTCGAACGAGATCGCGAAAACCGGCAGGACCGACCCCCGAAGAACGTCGATGCCGACGAAAACGGGATCGATGAGGCTCTCGCGGAATCTTTCCCTGCCAGTGACGCTCCGCCCTGGACGCTTGGCGTGACACCGGCGGTCCCGAAAGAGCAAGAGGACGGTGAGACGACCGCTAAGGCGGCAGTGGGGCGCCGACGGGATTGAGCGCGGCGATGCGGCACGGCTTTCGGTCAGCGAGCATCTATACTGCGGGGGTACACCTGCGCGCACTCCCCTCGCAATAACCACTGCAACGGAGAAATCAATGAGTGAATACAATGTCGTTGTCGCGATCGGCAGCCTCAGGCGCGAATCATACAACCGCCAGCTTGCAACCGCGCTCGCGACGCTTTTTCAGCCCCAATTTTCTCTACGTCAGCTAGAGATCGGAGATCTGCCGCCGTACAACCAGGACGATGATGAAAATCAACCTGCGCCCGCCAAGCGCCTGAAGAGCGAAGTGAGGGCCGCGCACGGAGTCATTTTCGTTACGCCGGAGTACAACCGCTCCATTCCCGGCGTATTAAAGAACGCCATCGACCATGCGTCGCGCCCCTACGGCGACAGCGCCTGGAAAGGAAAGCCCGCCGGTGTTCTTGGCGTGTCTGTCGGCGCTCCAGGCACTTCGATGGCTCAGCAGCACCTGCGCAACATGCTGGCCTATTTAGACATGCCCACTCTCGCTCAGCCGGAGGTCTTTCTGCAGATGCGTGAAGGCATGTTCGCGGCAGACGGCCGGCTTACAAACCCGGACACTCGGAAATTTCTTCAGACCTGGGTCGATGCCTATTCCGCCTGGGTGAAGAAATTCGCCAGCGTTTAGA
>CAMPKL010000100.1 GCA_946887065.1 uncultured Bryobacterales bacterium | reverse complement strand
TGAAGCGCTAGGGCTGGTTATTTAGGCTGCTTTGCTAAAGCCGCCGCGTAGGCGATGCGGTTGTTGGTTTGGAGGGCGATGGATCTGAGGCGGTCGAAGTCGCCGGCGCGTTCGCACAATTCGAGCGGGCCGGGGCAGATAAGGCGATCCAGAGGGATTCCCGCGAGGCGCTCTTCGGCGACGTCGATGGCTTCGGGCAAGCGGTCGAGGCGGACGAGCAGGTTGACCAGCGTTTGCGCCGCGATGTCGCCGTAGGGATCGGGCTCCGGGCTGAGTTTGGCCCGGAAACGATCCAGGGCGGCGTCCACGTTCATTCCCAGCAGCGCCTGCAAATAGGCGCCATAGTCGGGGAAAGGTTCCTCAAAGGGGAACTGTCCTTTGAACTGGTACATCTCGCTCAGGCGGCGTCCGTACTCGGTCAGTTCGTATGACCTTTGCAGGATTTGCGAATCTTCAAGCTCGATGGCATAGCGCAGCACCGAGATAACGTGCGAGACGTCGATGTAGCTGGCGTTGCCCGCGAACAAATCTTCATTGGCTTCGACCAGTTCGAGCAGCGAGGCGCCGGAGTCTTCCATCTCAAGCGCTGAGAGAATGTTGCCGAGCAACTCGTCATAGATGGTGCGGATGAGTAGGGCGCCTGCGGCATCGCGGCCTTCGAGCGAAGGGTATTGCCCGAAGGTGGTGATCGCGCGGCAGATGCCGTGCCGGTTCAACAACAAAGCCAGGCCTTTCTCCGGATGAACGGCCTCGTAAAAGCCCACTTCGATTGCGCCGTCGATGAGATCGCCGTCCATTTCCAGCGACAGTTTTTCGATCGCGTCTTTAACGACGCCCGTCTCGCCGATGGCGCGGAAGTAGGGCCAAGCGCGGCGGATATCGTTGCGGCCGAGGTAGAGACCGCCGATTTCCCGTGCGGCGGCGATTTGCGCGTCGGCGTAGGTGCGGGCGTTTTCGGGCGAGAGGTCGCCTTGCGATTGAGACATCAGCGGCAGCCCCATCTCAACGCGCTTTTTCATCAGCCGCGCCTCGAATGCCGCAGGGAAGTTGCCGGAGGCGATAAAGCGTTCGGCGAGCAAGTCGAAACCGGCGGGCCCGTGCTCGGCGAGCAATTGGCCGATCTCGTCGAAGCCGGGGTCAGTCACGCAGTTGATGGTAACGGATGGGGGTTCCAACATCGTACAAATCGAGGGTATAATGTTTTCGTCCTGGACAATCCTCTATGACTTTGCAGGCCGCACTCTGGTTGTTTTTGCCGATTTGCCTTTGCGTAGGTTCGGCTGTGCTGGCGGTTTACATCATGCAGCAGCGCATGGAAGTCCAACTGGCCCGCGAGCGGCAAGCGCTGGGCGAGGCCCGGGCCTCGATCGAAGCGCAGAAGAACGCGCTGGACGAATTGAACCGGCTGCGCGAAGAGGCGTCGCGTACGAATTCGCTGGAAGCTGTGATGCAAGACCTGCATACCGAACAGCGGCGGTTCATTCGCGATCAGAAGATGCTGTTCGCCAATCGCAGGTGCTTGGTGGTGCAGGAGCGTTTGTACTTCCGCAATATTCCGCTGTGCAGTTGGGTGGAGCATGAAGTGACGGTGGACGAGGGCGCCGATGTGGATGAGTTGGCGCGCTCGCTGTCGGTCTTCCACTCGCTCGAAAAGCAGTTCAGCCAAGCGGACGCCAACAAGCCGGTGGAGGGTGACGACATCGTCAAATTGGCGGGGGCCCTAACCTCCCGTTAACGAACTGTCGCGTTCAGCCGGCCGATGCCGGTGACGTGCGCTTCGACCGTGTCTCCGGCCTTAATGCGCGCGCCCTTGGGGCATCCAGTGGAAAGGATGTCGCCCGGTTCGAAGGTCATCACCTCGCTGTGGAAGGCGGCCAGCTTGAACGGCGAGTGGCGCATGTTGCGTACGTAGTCGCGCGAAAACTCCGTGCCGTTGTGGATGGTGACGACTTCGACGTCTGCGATGTCGGCGACTTCGTCTTTGGTGACGATGATCGGGCCGAAGCTGAAGAAGGTGTCGAAACTCTTGGAGCGTTGCAGGTAGCGCGTGTTCTTGGCAAGGATGTCCAGCGCGGTCATGTCCAGCGCGGTGGTGTAGCCGAATAGGACGCCGGGGACTTCTTCGATCGGCACGTTCTTGCAGCGCTTGCCGAAGACCAGCGCGAGTTCGCCCTCGGCGTCGACGTCTTTGGTAAGGCGCTCAGGCGGCAGCACGATCTCTCCGCCGGGCTCGAAGAACGACGAAGAAGGCTTCATGAAGCTGCCCGGCTCATCGGGCTGCTGGGCGTTGAGGTCTTCGGCGTGGGTCCTGTAGTTGAGGCCAATGCACCAAACCTTACCGGGCCGCTCGTAGGGGATGCGCAGGCGTGTTTCGATCAAAGGAATGGTCGCCGATAGACCTTTCGATAGATCGCCGAGTGCGGCGGAGTCGGGATCGCCGATGAGTTCGAGCAAATTGCTGGAATAGCGCGTGCCGCGTTTGACGTTGACGTCGGAGACCGGCAGCAGCTTATCGCCTTTGAGGATTGCGGCGAACTTCGAGCCGTCGAACTCAGCGGTACACAGTTTCATCGTCCGGCCATTATCTCTCAGCAGGGCGGATAGCAGACTTTACCGAGGATGGCCGGACGGCGGGCGCCAGTGGCCGAGGGAAGATTAGCCGGACGGCGATGCCAACTCTCGTAGGCTAAGGCTGCGAACGCGATGGCCTCTTTCGCGTCGCCGTCGATGCCCAAGTCCCGGGAATGAAGTACGCGCACGCGGTCGAGCTGTTCACGAAGGCGGCGAAGCAACTCGGGATTCTTAGCGCCGCCGCCGGAGACGATCAGTTCATCGACAGGCATGTGGGGAGCGATAAAATGCCGCAGCGCATCGGCGATGGCGGCGACTGTGAAGGCCGTTGCCGTAGCGACGAGATCGGCGGCGGCAACGCCTTCGCCGAGCAGCGCGGAGACGAACTCGGCGCCGTACTGTTCGCGGCCGCAGCTCTTTGGCGGAGAGCGCTGGATGTAAGCCTTTTTCATGAGTTCGGCGAGCAGCGGATAGTTAACGCGCCCGGAAGCGGCCATGCGGCCGTCGCGGTCGAAGGTCAGAGCGCCGGCGGAGAACTGGGCGACGAGGGCGTCGATGATCATGTTGCCCGGTCCGGTGTCGAATGCGACGACCGCCTCGGGAGGCGCGCCAGGCGGGATGGCGGTGATATTGGCGATGCCGCCGATGTTGAGCGCGACGCGGCCTTTTTCAGGATGGCGGTAGAGCAAATAGTCCACGTAGGGGACCAGCGGAGCGCCTTGTCCGCCGACGGCCATATCGGCCGGACGAAAATCGGCGATGACGGGCGTTCGAGTTCTCGCGGCGATGAGCGAGGGTTCGCCGATTTGCAGCGTGCTCGATACGGCGCGGTCATAGAGCGTCGTGGCCGACGCTTGGTGGTAAATCGTCTGACCGTGAGAGCCGACCAAGCCGAGGCTGCTCAGAGGGATGGAGGACCTCTTGCATGCTTCGACCACGGCGTCGCCGAATAGTTCGCCGAGCAAAAAATTCATCTGGCTGAGGCGTGCGGTACTGATCTCGGCGTTGGATATGGAGAGCACTCCCTGGCGGACGCCGGCCGGGAAAGGGATTTCGTGAAAGGCGACAGTACGGATTTGTTGGTCGAAACCTTCGCCCTCGATCTCGACTAGGGCGACGTCGATGCCGTCGACCGACGTGCCGCTCATGAGCCCCGCCACCAGCATTTAGGTCAACGCCTTGACGGTTTGAGACAGACGAAGCTGCCAGGCGGTAAGCAGGTTCAACGCCTCGATGGGCTTAAGATTGTCGACGTCGATGCACCGCAACTCTTCTAGAATGCCCGAGTCGCTCTGGAAGATCGATACCTGCAAGGCGGAGTCCGAGTGGGCGGGAGTGAGTTCTTCGGTGACGGAGACTTCTCGTTGCTCGTGCATTTCGAGAACGCGGCGGGCGCGGTTGATCACCGGCAGCGGCAGGCCGGCGAGGCGGGCGACCTCGATGCCGTAGCTGCGGTTCGCTTTGCCGGGCTGCACCTTGCGCAGAAAAATGATGCGGTCGCCGGACTCTTGAACCCCGACGTGCAGATTGAAAACGCCGTCGAGGCTGTCGGCGAGTTCCGTGAGTTCGTGGTAGTGCGTGGCGAAGAGCGTCTTTGCGCCGACACGCTTGCAGATGTCTTCGACCACGGACCAGGCGATGGAGAGGCCGTCGAAGGTTGAGGTGCCGCGGCCGACTTCGTCGAGCAGGACGAGACTGCGCGAAGTGGCGGTGTTGAGAATTTCGGAGGTCTCCGTCATCTCAACCATGAAAGTGGAGCGTCCCAAGGCGAGGTTATCGCTGGCGCCGATGCGGGTGAAGACGCGATCGATGATGGGCAGCCGCGCTTCGACGGCGGGCACGAAGGAGCCGATCTGGGCCAGGATGGAAATCAAGGCGACCTGCCGCAAGTAGGTGGACTTGCCGCCCATGTTCGGCCCGGTAATCAGCGCGCAAAGATGGTCAGTGTTGTTGAGGTAGATGTCGTTGGGGATGAAACGATCGAAGCCGCCCTCTTCAGCGAGAACCTCAATGACGGGATGCCGGCCGCCGCAGATTTGAATTTCGCCGGTATCGGTGAAGACGGGACGGACGTATTTGCGCTCGGCGGCGACGACGGCCAAGCCGACGAGGAAGTCGAGCTCCGCGATGGCGGAAGCGACCTGGCGAATGCGCTGCGCCTCGGCGGCAGTCGCGGCGCGTACGCTTTCGAAGATCGACTTTTCTTTGGCGAGAATGAGCTCTTCCGCCTCGACGACCTTCGACTCGTACTCCTTCAACTCCGGCGTGATAAAACGTTCCGCGTTGACCAGCGTTTGCTTGCGGTCATAGGACGCGGGTACGAGATGGGCGTTCGCTTTGGAGACCTCGATGTAAAAGCCGAAGACGTTGTTGTGGCGAACTTTGAGCGAGCCGATTCCCGTCCGCTCGCGCTCCTGCGCTTCTAGGCGCGCGATGAAGCCGCGGCTGTTCTGACTGAGTTCTCGCAGCTCGTCGAGTTCCGCATCGAAACCCTTGGCGACGACGCCGCCGTCGGAAATCGCGAGCGGAGGGCTCTCATCGAGAGTGTTCAGAATGCGTTCGCGGATGTCCGCTAACTCCTCCATGCGCGCGAGCAGTTGACGCATGCGCTCTGATCTGAGCTTGCCCGCAAGGCCGCGCAACATGGGCAGGCAGCGCAGGGATTGTCCCAGGCCGGCGACATCGCGGGGCGTGGCGGAGCCAAGAGAGACGCGCGCAAGCAAGCGTTCGATGTCAGCGACCGACTGCAGTTCACGGGCGATTTCGGTGCGTGTGATGGTTTGAGCGATAAGTTCGGCGATCCCTCCCGAGCGCGCCTCGATCTCCTGTTGATCGAGCGACGGGCGGAGCACTTGCTGACGCAGCAGGCGGGCGCCCATGGCGGTGGATGTCTGGTCGATGGTGTGCAGCAGCGTCGAGTTTTTCGTACCGCGGAAAAGCGGCTCGACGATTTCGAGATTGCGAACGGTGACGGCGTCTAGCGCCATGCGCTCTTGCTGCTGGAACCAAGCAGGTCTCTCCAGGTGGTCGAGGGAGGTCTTCTGTGTTTCTCGCAGGTAGTGCAACAAAGCGCCCGCGGCGGACACGGCCGCGCGGCGGTCGGCGATGCCGAGACCGTCGAGCGAGTGCAGACCGTAGTGATCCTGGAGCAGCCGCTCGGCGAAATCGAAATCAAAAGTCCAAGGCTCTACCTCGCTGTGCATCTGTTGGCGTCCGCCGCCATTGCCGTTGCCGTTGCCGTTGCCGTCACGGTTGCGGCGCGGGTTTGTTTGGAACAGCGGACCGGCGGATGGAGAGAGTACCTCGCGGACCTGGAGGGTTTCCAACGCCGTCGCGGCTTCCGCGGGGATCATCTCGGAAAGGCGAAACTCGCCGGTTGAGATGTCAACGTAGGCGAAGCCGGTCACGTCGCCGCGCTGTATGACCGCGGCGATATAGTTGTTCTCGCCGGACTTCAACAAGCCTAGGTCGCTGGCCGTACCGGGGGTAATGATGCGCGTGACCTCGCGGCGTACGAGCCCCTTGCCGTGGGATGCTTCTTCGACTTGCTCGCAGATGGCGATTCGATAACCCTTCTCGATCAGCTTGGCGATGTAGGAATCCGCGCTTCGCGCCGGCACTCCGCACATGGGAATCTTCTCGCCTTGTTCCTTGTTGCGAGAGGTGAGAGTGATGTCGAGTTCGCGCGCGGCGACGATGGCGTCTTCAAAAAAAAGTTCGAAGAAGTCGCCGAGCCGGAAGAAGAGTAGAGTCCCCGGGACTTGTTCCTTGATGGCGTGATACTGCCGCATGAGCGGCGATGTCGAGGTCTTTTGCGGCATGAACTACGGGGAAGCGAACCCATTGTATCGACGCGCAATGCACGTGAACAGGGATTACGAGAGACAAACACGCGGCTAGCGCAAAGTGTTTCAGCAAGCCGCGAAAATCGGGGCGCCAATGTTTGCCTACATGCCGCCGAGCGCCTCAACGCCGGGCAACTTCAAACCGGAGAGAAATTCGAGAGAGGCGCCGCCGCCGGTCGAGACGTGCGAAATCTTGGCGGCGATGCCGGCTTTCTTGATCGCTTTTTCCGAATCGCCGCCGCCGACGATGCTCACTGCGGCGGAGTCCGCGACAGCGCGGCCAACCGAAAGCGTTCCCTTAGCAAAGGGCTCTAACTCGAAGACTCCCATCGGGCCGTTCCACACGATCAGCTTTGCCCCGGCGATCTGTTCGGAGTATGCGGCGATCGTTTTCGGCCCTACGTCGAGGCCCATCCAGCCGGCAGGTACAGGCTCTTCCACGTCAACGATTTTTGTTTCCGCTTCCGCGGAAAAACTTGAAGCGATCACATGGTCGACGGGCAGCATTAGCTTGCCGCCGCCCTTGGCCATCGTCTCTTTGGCGAGATCGAGCTTCTCGTCTTCAACGAGAGATCCGCCGACCTGCTTGCCCTGGGCCTTGAAGAACGTGTAGGCCATTGCGCCGCCGATGAGAACTTTGTCGGCGAGACGCAAGAAGTTTTCGACGACGTCAATCTTGCCTGAAATTTTCGCGCCGCCGACGATAGCGACGTAGGGATGTTCAGGCGACGCCGTCGCCTTGGATAGCCAGGTAAGTTCCTTATCCATCAGTAGACCGGCAGCGGATTCTTTGACGTGAGCCACGATGCCGACCGTCGAAGCATGGGCGCGATGCGCGGCGCCGAATGCATCGTTGACGTAAACGTCGGCGAGGGCGGCCAGTTGTCGTGAGAACGATTCGTCATTGGCTTCTTCCTCGGCGTGGTAGCGCAGATTCTCAAGCAAGAGGACATCGCCGGGCTTGAGCGCGACGGCCAAAGCTTCGACTTCGCGGCCAACGCAATCGTTGGCCATCTGCACGGGCCGTCCTAGTAGCTCGGAAAGCCTCGCGGCGACGGGCTTAAGGCTCATCGTTGCCACTCGCTTGCCGTCGGGACGTCCTAGGTGCGAAGCCAGAACGAGTGCGGCGCCGTTGTCGAGGGCGAGTTGAATGGAGGGCAGGGCGGCGCGAATGCGCGTATCGGAAGTTATCTCGGCGCCTGTGGCCTTGTCCAGCGGCACGTTAAAGTCCACGCGCATGAAAACTGTTTTTCCTTGCAGATTGAGATCGCTGATGATTTTGTAAGCCATGGAGAAACCTGTGAGATAGTCCTTCTTCGACGACGCGAGCGCCGCTTTCGATCAATAGAATTTAACGGCGAGGCTATAGAGTCTTGGCCGGATCGGTGAATAGCGATTCGTCGACCTCATTGCCGGCGACCGTATCGCCCATGTTGATTTCGCGCCCGTCCGGTTGGGTGTGCGTAGCGGCCAGCTTGAGCCCGTTGGTCGTTGTGTAGATCCAGTCCCAGGAACCTTCCTGATCGCTCTGCAGCCTGTACTCCCAATGAATCATGAGATGCGAAGCCTTGGAGACGAAGGCCTTGTACACGTCGCCGGGCGTAAGTCCGACTTGCTCAAAGCTCAGTTCGACGACATCGCAGGCTTCGCCGTTAACGGTTTGTTCGCCGAGAAGCTGGAGGTTTACGCCGGGCTCCAACCACTTCCAGGGCATGGCCAACCAGTAGGTGTCGTTGATGTAGGCGCGGTAGGCCGCGTCGATTTGTTCTTGGGCTTGCTCGGCTGGAAGCTCTTCGCCGTCTGCGTAGACCTTGCCTTGTTTGTTGTTGACGTTGAATAGGGTGACGGTGTGAACGCCTTCGTTGTCGGTCGACTCCAGGCGATAGCGCCCTTCCCACTTATCCCAAAGATGCGCTCGGGACGTGCGCCACTCGCCGTTTTGGCCGACTTGGAACTTGAAGTTGACGTAGCGGGTGCTGTTCCAGTTTTCCAAGCCGCCCATCGTGTCGTGCATTTCGTGGGTGACCTGCACCGCGCCGGATTCGACAGGTTGCTCGTCCCCGCACGAAGTGAGCAGCGCGAAGGCGGCGAGCGCGCAAGCTGAGGCGATCTTCATCGTTCAACGACTCCCAGGGCGAACTTCCATTTTAGGGATCAACCGAACGCGAATGCGACAGAGAACCTACGAGCGCTGCCGGCGGAGGTACGCGTCGCGGCTAGCGGCGGACTCGAAGTAGTAGGTCGTTCCGCTGACGTCGGCCTTGACGGCGCTGCGTTCATCGATGTAGTTGCCTGTTTGGGGATCCTTGACGAGCCGTCCGGCCGTGGAGCCGGCTGTAGGCGCGGTCGGGGCGTCGGGCGGCGCCTTCATCGTCTTGCTGACCGCCTTGATGACGTCGCCGACGAGCATGCGCAAAACGCCGAGGGCAATCACGATCAGGATGAGGATGACGATGACGCGCATAAGCTGGCCGGAATGACGAAGGGCGTCGACCGATCGGCCGACGCCCTGTGACACCTTCGCCGGGCCGGCGAAAGTTACTTCTTCTTGATGGACGTGTCGACGGTGGTCGTCAAACTCTCGACCATAGCCTTCGCCGTCTCGGCGTCCGGGCCGGTGGGCTGCAGTTCGAGGTACTTCTGGAAGGCCTCCAAGGTGCCCTCAACCGGCTTCATAGCCCCTTCAGGGGTGAAGGTGGCCTTGCCGACCAGGGACATCCCCAGTTGGTAGTGGGCGGCGGCGTAGTCGGGCTGCGCTTCGGTCGCCTTGCGGAACGCATCGATTGCGCCGTCGATGTCGCCGCTATTGGTCAAAATCGCGCCGACGTTGAAATAGTATTTGCCGGCGTTTGCCGGATCGGAAGCGGCCGCTGTTTGCAGCATAGCCATGCCTTCATCGCGCTGGCCCGCCTGAATCAGAGCTAAACCAAGGTTGTTGGGATAGCCGGCCTGAGTGGGATTCAACTCCATCGCCTTCCGG
>CAMPKL010000099.1 GCA_946887065.1 uncultured Bryobacterales bacterium | reverse complement strand
GAATCGAGCCTATTCGAAGTCGAGAGCTATCTGCGTTATCGCGGCGGCCAGTTCGTCGGACGCTTCGACGCGAACTCCTATATCGCCATCACCAAGGCGATGGATACCTTCGATCTGAGTCTCGGCCATGCCTCGCTCGGAGACGTCTTCGAGCCCTTCGATGGCCGTTGTCTGGTGATCAGCTTCACTTCCGACTGGCTGTATCCCAGCTACCAGTCGCAAGAGATCGTGCGGGCGTTGCGCGGGCGAGTTAAAGACGTCGCCTACGTCGAGTTGCCCTCCAGCTACGGCCACGACGCCTTCCTGGTCGAGGCCGGCGAGCAGACCGAGGTCGTGCGCGGGTTTTTGGCCAGCACCTTCAAGAAGCTTACGCCCGCCGGCGCGGCTCGCTGAGCGCTGCTGCCGTTCAGCGGCCCGATCCGGCCGTCCGATGCAACCTGCGGCCGTCCGCAGTAGTCCAAGTCTATAATTACAGGTGGTTTATGGCGTCCGCAGTTAATACCGCCGCGATACCCGACTTCGTCCCCGAAGTACTGGGGCGCGGCGATTACAAAATCATCGGCGAGATCGTGGCCGAAGGCTCCCGCGTGCTCGATTTGGGCTGCGGCGAAGGCGAGTTGCTTGCTTGGCTTGAAGCGCAGCGTAACTGCAAAGCGCGGGGCGTGGAAATCTCTCCTGGGAAGGTCCAGAAAGCGGTCTCGCGCGGACTGTCCGTCTACCAAAGCGACATCGACGAAGGCTTAGCCGACTACCCCGACGCGACCTTCGATTACGTGGTTCTTAGCCAAACCCTGCAAGAGACCTTAAAGCCGCGCGACGTGCTGCACGAAATGGTCCGCGTCGGCAAAAACGCCATTATCGCGTTTCCCAACTTCGGACACTGGTCGGCGCGCTTCTCCCTGCTCGCCACAGGCCGCGCCCCGAAGACCAAACATCTGCCCTATGAGTGGTTCGACACGCCCAACGTTCACTTCGTGACGATCCCCGACTTCGAAGAACTCGTCCGCCGCGACGGCCTCACCGTTCAGAAATCGTTCTTCTTACGTGGGGACCGCCGCATTTCCTACCGTCCCAGCCTCTTGGCCGACTCAGCCGTCTATTTGATCAGCAAGTAGATCTCTGCGTGAGCCACGTAAAATAGGGGGTTCGCCATGAACCCAATCTTCGACTCCCAAGACCGCTCCATCTACGACATCACTACCCAGGCCCCCGGACCCCAGGGCCAGTTGCCGCTGACGCCTGAAATCCTCCGCACCGCGCCCTCCGGCGACATCTTCGGTTGGACGCAAGACGCCGGCATGGGTTGGAACCCACTCGAGTTGGGACGCAAGGAGTTTCTGATCCTCTCGACCCAAGGCGGCATCCGCAGCGAAGACGGCAAGCCCATCGCGCTTGGCTATCACACCGGACACTTCGAGGTTGGCTTGCTCATGCAAGCGGCGGCCGAAGAGGTGAAGAAGCGCGGCGGCATTCCCTTCGCCGGCTTTGTCAGCGACCCCTGCGACGGACGTACCCAAGGCACCACCGGCATGATGGACTCGCTGCCCTACCGCAACGACGCCGCCACCGTCTTCCGCCGCTTGATTCGCTCCTTGCCCACGCGAAAGGGCGTGATCGGCGTGGCCACCTGCGACAAAGGCCTGCCCGCGATGATGATCGCCCTGGCATCGATGCACGGTCTGCCTGTCGTGTTGATCCCCGGCGGCGTCACGCTGCCCGCGGCCGGCGCCGAGGACGCCGGCAAGTCGCAGTCGATCGGCGCGCGATTTTCTCACGGCGAGATGACCTTGCAAGAGGCCGCCGAGGCGGGCTGCCGGGCCTGCGGCAGCGCCGGCGGCGGCTGCCAGTTCCTGGGCACCGCGGCCACATCGCAAGTCGTCGCCGAGGCGCTTGGCCTCGCTCTCACCCACTCCGCTCTAGCCCCCTCGGGCCAGCCGATCTGGCTGGATGCCGCGCGCCGCTCCGCCCTCGCGGTCATGGATCTCGAGCAAAAGGGCAAGACCGTCAAGGACATCCTCACCGACGCCTCCATCCGCAACGCCATGGTGGTTCACGCGGCCTTCGGCGGATCGACCAACTTGCTGCTGCACACGCCTGCTATCGCTTATGCAGCCGGCCTGCGCAGACCGACGGTCGACGACTGGAAAGAAGTGAATCGCAGCGTGCCGCGCTTGGTCGACGTCCTGCCCAACGGTCCTACGATGTACAAGACCGTGCAGGCCTTCCTAGCGGGCGGCGTGCCTGAAGTCATGCTGCACCTCAAGCGCATGGGCCTGCTCGATCTCTCTGCCTTTACGGCTTCGGGCCAAACACTAGGCGCAACGCTCGACTGGTGGGAAGCCTCCGAGCGCCGGACCATCGTGCGTCAGATGCTGCGCGACCGCGACGGAGTAGACCCCGACGACGTCATCATGGACGCCGACACCGCCAAGAAACGCGGCCTCACCAGCACCATCGCTTTTTGCCTCGGCAATCTCGCCCCCGAAGGCTCTGTCGTTAAGGCCACAGCCATCGACCCTTCCGTCGTGGACGCAGACGGCGGATACCGCAAGACCGGCCCGGCCAGAATCTTCACCCGCGAGACCGCCGTCATTCGCGCCATCAAGGACGGCCAAATCAACCCCGGCGACGTCATCGTGCTGTGCAGTTGCGGCCCAATGGGCTCTGGCATGGAGGAGGTCTACCAGATCACCGCCGCGCTTAAATACTTGCCCTTCGGCAAGCACGTGGCCGTTATCACCGACGCGCGATTCTCCGGCGTATCGACCGGCGCCTGCATCGGCCACGTCGGCCCCGAAGCCCTGGCCGGCGGCCCGGTCGGCAAGCTGATCGAGGGCGACATCGTCAGCATCGTCGTTGACCGCAATACGCTGGAAGGCTCGCTCAATCTCGTCGGCCACGGCGGCGAGACGTTTGGTCCCGAGGAGGGCGCCGCCGTGTTGGCGGCCCGCGACTCGCGGCCGGATCTAGCCCCGCATCCCGAGCTGCCCGATGACACACGACTATGGGCCGCACTGCAACGTTTGGGTGGCGGAGCCTGGGGCGGCTGCGTTTATGACGTCGACGCCATCGTCAAAGCCCTGGACGGCAAGTAGGCGCGGGTTATCGCTTACGATCCGCGTCCACGGCCCTGAGCGTGCCGACGACCGTCTCGTCCTGTTGCATCTGTTCCAGACTGAGCTTGGCGCGCCGTCTCCAGTTGGGGCGTTGTTCCGGCCCAGTGCCGGGCGTATTTTGAGGGTTCGTCTCGCTCCACAAGTCTTCGAGATTAACGATCACGGCGCGAGCGTCGCTCTTGGCCATCTGCTCCAGGACCTTCGGCAGCACCGCTTCGGCCGTCTCCTCGGTCTGGTAGGCGCGGCTCACTGTGCGCCGCAGCTCGCCTCGGCGCCAGCGTTCCGCCGCCGCTTCTTCGGGGGTGAGCAGATCCATCGAGACTTGGTCGTCCACGTCGGCCGCTGTCCAGAAGCTTTTCCACGTCGGCGTGTCATGAGTGTTCACGCTGGCCAAGACCGCCATCGCCGGGTCGGCCAACGGCTTCTGACCATCGCCGTGGAACGAAAATTGGGCGACGTACATGCGATCGATGCCGCGGTCGTGCATCCGCCCGCCGACATGGGCCGGCACGGTTCCCAGGTCTTCGCCCACCATCATCGACCGCCTCCTGTTCGATTCGATGCACAGCAGGGCGTAAATCTCTTCAGCGGGATACTGCACATAAGTCCCCTCGCTCGCCGAGGCTCCCTGCGGAATCCAGTACAGCCTGTGCAGCCACATGAAATGGTCGATGCGCAAAATCCCCGCGTAACGCAGATGGCTGCGGACGATGTCGCCGAGATGGCGGTAGCCGTCCTGTCGCAGGCCTACCGGGTGCAACGGCGCGAATCCCCAGTTCTGACCCTTGGTGAAAAAGCGGTCCGGCGGAGCGCCGCCGCTCGATCCTTCGGCATAGCAGTGACCGTTTGTCCAAACGTCGTAGCTATCCGGATGGACGCCCAACGGCAAGTCGAGATACAGGCCGGGTTCGCCCGCCTGCTCGGCTAGCTCCGTCAGCTGAGCGTCCGCCGCCCATTGCGCATAAACATGTTGCCGCCGAACGTCTGGGTCGTAGTCGTCCAGCCCAAGCGAACCGGGAGTGCGCCCGCGGAGCGCCTGCGGCCCGAGTTTGGTTATCGCCGCGCGGTAGGTCGCGTACTCATTGAGGTGCGACCGCCCAAACGCGAAGCCCTCCAACTCGGCCCGCCGAGCCGGGTTCCCAAACGCCGCGGCAGCCAGCTCAGCCAAGATGCCGTTGCGCAGCGCCGCTTGGCCGCGATAGTCGATCAGCGGCTCCGAACGGAATGCCGCAAGGTCGCCCGATGTCCGCGCCGAGTCCAGAACCGCATGAGCTCGCGCGGCGCCGTCCCACTCCGGCAACCGGCGCGGATCGACGTAGAACTCATTCCAGAACAAGCGGCTGGCCGGAACGTACGGGCTGTACTCGAACGGTTCGGACAGGTATGCGGCCAGCAGCGGCAGCGTTCCCACGAAGTTGCCGCCCAGCCCTTTGACCCAGTCGAACAGGCGGGCTAGATCCGAGAACGAGCCCGCGCCCCAACTCTGCTCCGAGTACAGGGAGTAGAGCGGCAGAAAGACGCCCCAGGATCGACTAGCCGCTTCCGACTGCCAACAGCGGCGAGGCGCCGCTAAGACAGTCGCTTCAGCGCTCAGGGCGCCCGCTTTAAGCAGCAGGCGATGGTAGCCGGCGGGCAACGCCTCGGGCAGCCGCAGCGTCCTCGCCTGGAAGCGATCGCGCCCGATCTCCACGCGCCTCGTGCAAGGCAAGTCCGTGATCGCCGCCCGCCCCGACCGCTCCTCACCTGTCTCCAATTGCAACGACCATGCGAGCGTTTCCGCTCCCGAGGCCTCCGGCAGCCTCAAGGCCAAGCGGATCCCGGCGTCTCCCCACGACACGCAAACGGGTGGAGCCAACGTCCGCCAGCGAGCGAGATCGGTCTCCACCAAAGCCTGGTCTGCATCCGCCATGGACTCAATCGGAGCTCCGAGTTCCCGCAAGACAGCGACCAGCGAATCCGGGGCTGCCGAGCGTTGCCGCCCAAAGCCATCCCGGTAGCGCACAAGCACGCCCCTTCTCCCCGCGAGCCGCTCAAGCGCTGAGATCAACCTGTCAGAACTCATCGCAGGATCCTCGGTTTCTCCATCGCCAACGAGAGCAACGCCGATGAGTGGCCCAGCAGAAGATATCTGCCCCGTGAAGCGGCGCCCGTGATCCGACCCGTATCGAACTCCACCTCCCAGAGCGCTTCCTTCAACGTAAGCGGCAGATGGAAATTTTCCGGCTTGACGGAAGTATTCACCAGATACAGAAGAGGCTGCTCATTGGGCTCACCGGGACCGATCAAGACGGCCAAATGCCGATGGTGGCCCTCGGCCCAGCGATCCGCGGCGATTTGGCGTCCCGCGGCGTTATGCCAGGCGATATCCAGCCAGTCGGAACCGGGCGCCGCCGTGCCCGTATAGAAAGTGTCTCGCCGCAGCGCTGAATAACTCTTGCGGATCCGGATCAACAGGCGGGTGAATTCCAGCAGCTCGGCGTTCGTCGTCGCCAGGCCCCAATCGATCCAAGTCAGCTCGTTGTCTTGGCAGTAGGCGTTGTTGTTGCCGTACTGCGTCCGTCCTAGTTCATCGCCCGATGCCAGCATCGGCGTTCCGGCCGACAAGAATAGAGCCGCCAGCATATTCTTCTGTTGCCGCAAACGAACGGCATTGATTTCGGGGTCGTCGGTCGGCCCTTCGACTCCGTAGTTCTTGCTGTCGTTGTGGTTATCGCCGTCGCGATTGTCTTCCCCGTTCGCCAAGTTGTGTTTGTGGTTGTAGCTGACCAGGTCTCGAAGCGTAAAACCATCATGGGCGGCCACGAAGTTAATGCTGGCGCTCGGTTGACGATTGTCGAGCTGGTAAAGATCCGCGCTGCCGGCCAAACGTGTTGCGAACGACGCGAGCCGATGCGGGTCTCCTCGCCAGAAACTACGCATATCGTCGCGGTAGCGGCCGTTCCATTCGGACCATCCCGTGGGATAGTTGCCCACTTGGTAACCGCCGGGGCCGATGTCCCACGGTTCGGCAATCAGTTTGACTTGCGATAGGAGCGGGTCTTGATGCACGGCATCGAAGAAGCCCGCGCCTGGGTCGAAATCGTCGCTCTCCCGGCCCAGGATCGATGCGAGATCGAAGCGGAAGCCGTCCACATGCATCTCCTCGACCCAGTAGCGCAGCGAGTCGAGGATCATCTTGAGGACGAATGGCTCGCGGACATCGAGCGTGTTGCCCGTGCCGCTAAAGTTCACATACAGTTCGCGGTCGCGCGGGTTGAGCCGATAGTAGGCGGCGTTCGCCAGGCCGCGCCAGCTCAAGGTCGGGCCGCGTTCATTGCCCTCGCAGGTGTGGTTGTAGACGACATCGAGCAGCACTTCGATGCCGGCGGCATGCAGGCTGCGCACCATTTGCTTGAACTCTCGCGTTGGACCCTCGAGACTGCGGTCGTGTGCATAGGCGGGCTCGGGGGTGAAGAAACCCAGTGTGTTGTAGCCCCAGTAGTTGCGCAGGCCAAGCTTTTGCAAGTGCACCTCATCGGCGAAGTGCTGCACCGGCAAGAGCTCGATGGCTGTAATGCCGAGGTCCTGCAAGTAGCGGATGATGGGTTTGGTTCCCAACCCGGCGTACGTCCCTCTCAACTCCGGCGGCACGTCCGGATGCAGATTCGTCAGCCCCTTCACATGAGCTTCGTAGATGATCGTTTCGGTCCAAGGAATGGAGAGCCGCTGGTCGCCGTGCCAGTTGAATTCTCCGTCGGCGACGGCCGCGAGCGGCGCGAACGGCGCACTGTCCCGCGGGTCCAGTTGCCTGGTCGCCTCGGGCGTCCGCGGAAGTCCATCCTCGGCCGGGAAGCCGAATAGCGTGTCGTCCCACTGGACGAGCCGGCCCATGCTCCGCGCGTAGGGATCGAGCAGTACCTTCGCCGGATTGAAGCGATGGCCGGCAACCGGATCAAAAGGTCCTTGCACGCGATAACCGTAAAGCTGCCCTTCGCCTAGCCCCGGGCAGTATCCATGCCATACGTGCCCCGTCCTGGCGGGCAGATCCAGCCGGAAGGATTCCGCGCTGTCCTCAGCGTTCGAGAACAGGCAGAGTTCGACCCGTTCGGCGTCCGGCGCGAACAGCGCGAAGTTAACCCCGGCGCCGTCGCGGCTGGCGCCAAGAGGGTGAGGTTTTCCAGGCTGCGGCTGCGGCGGCACGCGCTTCATGGTCCTAAGATCGTTGCTCGCGCCGAGGCTGCGCGGCAACTCTCCGAGCGCTAAGTTAAGATCCGGAGTCGCGGCGGACGGCTTGCCTTTATGAAAAAGATTGTCGCAGCATTGGCGCTAATCACGCTCATCGGCTACGGATGGCATCTGTACCGGCAAATGAACGAGGCAGCTGAGCGCGTCTCGGCTGCCGAACGGGCTACTGAAAATCTAGAGGAAACGGTGAATCTGGCGCGCGAGCGAGCCGAGGCGAGTCTGGCCGCGATCGAAGCCGCCGAGTTGTTGGAGCGCCAAACTCGCGAGCAAGCCGCCGCCGAGACCAGCCAGGCGATGCAGGCCGCGCGGGAACGCGCCATGGCCGAAAGAGCCCAGCAGCGGGCTCAACAAACCATCGAAGCGTCGCGGAGCGCCGTCGAGCAGACGGCCTTGGCGGCGGAGCGCCAGCGCCGGGAGCGCCGCGAAGAATGGCAACGTCTCGGCTCGGCTCTGCGCAAGATTGCGCCTACTGAGACCGGCGCGGCGAGACACCGGGTCGATCTCTCTGGCCTGTCCAAGTCGGCCGGCGGCGCCTTCGACGGCAAGTCGCGCGAAACGTTAAGCCGTGTGGCCGGCGCGCTGCTGGCAAACTACGGCTATGCAGCCCACCTAACCGGGAGCGATGCCCGCGCCATACGCGACTACTTTGCCGCCGCGGGAGTTCCTGCCGATTCGGTCTCCCTGCAAGGATCTTCAGGTCAGAATCGGCTCGACCTACTGGAGATCGTCCTGGCTCGCCCTTGATCGGGGTACTCGACGTTGACAAGAAAAAGCCCGGCCGCCGGGGCGGTGGGGCCAGCCACGCTGCGGTCGCGCGCCTCCAGGATTGCCGGGATCGAATCCGCCGGCAAGTTGCCCCGGCCCACTTCCAGCAAGGTTCCCACGATGTTGCGGACCATGTTGTAGAGGAATCCCGAGCCGCGCACCCGGTAGATCAGCCGCGGGCCGACGCGCTCGAGCCGCGAAGAAAAGATCGTCCGCACAGTTGAATCCAAATCCGCCCCATTATTCGTTGCCAGCGACCGGAAGTCATGTTCGCCCTCAAACAGCGGGGCCGCCTGGATCATGCCGGCCTCGTCCAGCGGATAGGGATGGTGCCAAACGCAGCGCCGCTCGAACGGCGGGCACACCTCCTCGCGCAGCCAGCGGTATTCGTAGGTCTTTGCCACGGCCGAATGCCGGGCGTGAAAATCAGGGCCGACTTCGGCGACTTCGAGAACGCGAATTGCCGGAGGCAGCAGGCAGTTCAGTGCTTTCTGTAGGTTTTTCAGCGGGATACGGTTCTCCAGTTCACACGAAGCGACCTGTCCCAGCGCGTGTACCCCCGCGTCGGTGCGCCCGGAACCGTGTATGCGGACCGGTTTCTCCTCGATTTCGAGCAGGGCCTTCTCAATCTCGGACTGAATCGTACGCTGATTCGGTTGGACTTGCCAGCCGGCAAAATCGCTGCCTTCGTAACAGATCGTGAGCTTCAGATTGCGCATCGTGCGGCGGGCCTTCTATTGTCAAGGATAGGGCCGCCGCTGCGATGCGGCTCATTGTCGTAACCGACACCCCTGGGTGCACGCCTTTTCCTGTTTGCGATCCCAGTTTCGTTAAGCCGGCACTGTACGCTCCCCTACCGCCTTGATCGAGCAAAGATGAAAACTAAGCAGCCCTTGTCCCTTTTCCTGGCAGCGTTCCTGCTGGGCCAGCCCATCGCCTTGTCCGCTCAGGAAATCCGGGGCAATCGACCCGACTACTCGGTCGGACCCGATGCATTCCCTAATTTCCTCAACGTGTTCAAGGTTCCTGAGGTGCCGGACATCCAACTTGCCAATTCAGGGCGACTGGACGAGCTGCTGCGCCAAGGCACGCTTTATCTTTCCCTCGACGACGCCCTGGCGCTAGCCATTGAAAACAACTTGGACCTGGCCGTGGCGCGCTATAACCCGATGCTCGCCGAGACCGACTTGCTGCGTACTAAGTCGGGTCAGCAGTTGCGCGGCGTTCAGACGCAGATTTCGACGCTTTCAACCGGCGCTTCGGTCGGAGGGGGCGGCGGCGGCGGCACGGAGGCGACG
>CAMPKL010000098.1 GCA_946887065.1 uncultured Bryobacterales bacterium | reverse complement strand
CGACCGCGCCGAAGAGCGAGTGCCCAACAAACAGGACAAACAGCAAAACGGAACCTGGGGAAAATCGTGTTACAAACCCAACGGCAACCAGCAGGATGCCCGCTAATGCATACGCCCATGCTTGAGGGATGCCGAGCGCATCGTCAAAGAATAAAGCCAGGAGGAAACATACAACCAACGCGCCTAGCAGGCCCACGTCTTTGAGCATGCTGCTGAGCGTAAGACCTCGTTGAGAGGCTTCCGATCGAGGCATGTGTTGGCCGTAGAACAGCAGCCCGTAGAATGCGGTCGGCACGAGGAAGAGGGCGAGTTGAGCTTTCCAATGCCATCCAAGTTGATCGCCGAGCAGCCAGCCGATTACGCCGCCCGCGACGAGTCCGGCTGGCCAACTGGCGTGCAAGATATTTAGATAATGCGTACGCTTGCCCGGAAACAGCGTCGCGACGAGCGGATTGGCGACTGCCTCAAGAGTGCCGTTGCCAACCGCAAAGATAAAGGTTCCCCAATAGAGGAAGTTGTAGGCGACGGCCTGCTCGTGCTCGGGCATCGCGGCAAACGTAACTACCGCCGACAGGGCGTGAAAAACGAAGGCCGCCAGAATCAAGCGGCCATAGCCGATCCTGTCGACGACGAGGCCCCCGATGATGACCCCAAAGCAAAAGCCGGTCAAGCCGGCCCCGGTGATGGCGCCGAGTTCAGCGGCGGTGAAGCCGAACTCCACGCCCCAATTGGCGAGGATGCCCCCGCGAACGCCGAAGCCTACGCCTGTCGCCAAAATCGCGACGAAGCCTGCCAACAGCAGTCGCGTTGCGTTCGGAGAGATTCCGTCTTGCTGAATATTCATGCTCGCCCTGGCCTGCCTAACTCGTTGCCGGTCCGCTGTTGGCTATTGGCCTGCAGGCAAGGGCCGAATCCGAATATTCCTCCACTTCATCATGAGCGATTGGTTCGTGGTAATTCCCAACTCCACAGCCTCGGGCTGGCTCACTTCACGGCTTAAGCCGTGCACTTGAAGCGCAATAAAGCCGCTGGGATGAGTCTTATATACCTCTTCGTTGACAAGGTCTTCGACGAGGTGACCGTTAACCCAGGTTTGGATCCTCGGACCTTTTGCAACAATCCGCAGTTTGTTCCATCCGTCGTCAACGCCGTACTCGTGGCCTTTCTCGATCTTCTCCTGCGACGAGAGCCATCCGGTGGTGAGCGCCTCTCCATAAAGAACGCCTGTCGTCGGCAGCCCTGGATAATGCCGGCGGATCTCGACCTGCGGCCCGTTGATTCTCCCCGGCATCCCCGACCGGCCCGGCGAGTCCGGGCCAGCGCCCGGCACCTCTCGAACTTGCGTACGGATTTGTATGCCTGAGTTCGTGATTGGATCGATGTAGGTCTCGAGTTCAAGCTCAAAATCGCTGAATTCCTGGAGGGAGCAAAGGAACGAGTTGATTCGGGCGCTGCTCGGCACCGTACGGCCAACGATCGCTCCGTCCTCGACGTAGAAATCGTGGCCCCCGTTCATGTGAACCCATCCGTCCAGGGACTTCCCGTCGAAGAGGTCAATCCACTCTCCTTCGGCGGGCGCGGTTTGTTGGGAGAGAGACGGATCCAACTGACTCTGAGGCAGCGCGAACGCAACGATTGCGTCGCCGGACTTGGTGAGATTCTTGCCGCTGCCGCCCGCGGCGATGGCGACGTACTGCCTGCCGTCCACCATGTAGACGCTCGGCGTGGCATATCCGCCGGCAGGCAACTGATATTCCCACAGGACCCTTCCCGTGTGCTTTTCGAAGGCGCGAATTTTCTCGTCCGCCGTCGCCGCAATGAATACGAGCCCTCCCGCGGTGGCTACTGCTCCGCCGAAATTCAGGGTTCCTGTGTTGCGGATGCCTTTGGCGGCAAGTTCCGGATACTCGCCGAGCGGAACTCTCCAGAGGATTTCGCCGGTCAGCATATTGATCGCGTTCAAAGTGCCCCAAGGCGGCTTGATTCCCGGATAGCCGTCCTGGTCGGTGAACTCTATGTACCCATCGACGGAGAACCTGGTGGCGGTCGAGCCGGTCTCCGGGATCGAGCCTGCATCGCTGCGGATATAAGCGACAAGGGCGTCCAACTGCTGGCTTGACAGTTGTGGGAACGCCGGCATGATGTTGCGCCCTTCCGTGATAACCTCGCGAAGCTGATCGTCGCTTAACTGCGTATTCAACAGGCCAGGGAATTGAGGAGGACGGCCCTCTCGGTCAGATCCGTGGCAAGCCATGCACGAAGTTCCGTAAATGCGTTGGCCGCGGACCACGGCGCTATCCGGTGCGGCGCCGCCACTGTATACCGGCCTAAGCCGGTGAATCGTCGGCACTTCGTGGGCGTTTACGTAAAGGACATTGACCAACGGGTCAAACGATCCGCCGTGCCATTGGGCGCTGCCCAAGTTGCCCGGCATGGTGAGAGTACCTTGGAGGCTCGGAGGAGTGTACATCGAACCGGATCTGTACTTGCGGAACTCTTGGAGAACATATTCATGGGCCTCCGGACTGATATCGGTGAGGTCAGCTTCCGTGATCCCTTGACGTGCGAGCGGCGCCGGGATAATCGGATACGGCTGAGTGGCCGCAGCCTGTTCGCCGGGAACGTCTGAAGGCGGTACTGGGCGTTCTTCCACGGGAAAGATGGGTTCGCCGGTGTCTCGATCAAGGACGAACGTGAAGCCCATCTTTGTCAGTTGAACCACTGCATCCCGAGACGTGTTGCCGTCATTTAGCGTGACTAAGATCGGGGCGGGCGGGTTGTCGAAATCCCAAATGTCGTGGTGAACGGTCTGATAGTGCCACTTGCGTTCGCCAGTCTTGGCATCGAGAGCCAGCACGCTGTTCGCGAAGAGATTGTTTCCCTTTCTGAACCCGCCATAGAAGTCGTCCGTTGCGGAGCCGGTCGCGGCAAACGCCCATCCCCGCTCTTCGTCGATCGTGATACCGCCCCACGCATTGGCTCCTCCGATACTCTCTCCTTCAGGCCAATTCCAGGTATCGTGACCAAATTCGCCGGGCTGTGGAATCGTGTGGAATATCCACTTCATTTCCCCCGTGACCGTGTCGTAGGCGCGGATGTGTCCGGGAGACGATCCGTAGGTTTCGTTGACCCGCGAACCGAGGATCAGGAGATTCTGATAAACGGAGCCCGGCGTTGTCATTTGGATGACGGCTTCCTCGGGATCAACGCCGAGATTCTGTCGAAGATCGACGTAGCCGCCCGTTCCGAAGCTTTTCAATAGTTCGCCGGATCGGGCGTCCAGCGCGTAGACTCGGTCGCCCACGAAGTGAAAGATTCTTTCGCCCTCTGCGCCTTTCCAGTAAGTGACTCCGCGGTTGCGCAGGCGAACGACTCGTCCGTCGTTGTACACCGCCGGATCGAACGACCAGACTTGCTCGCCGGTCGCCGCATTCAGCGCCACAGCCTTCGTGCTGGGCGTTGAGAAGTACATCAGGCCGTCAACGACGAGCGGGTTGGAGTACATCGTCGAGCGTTCCGTCGCGTCGCCGGTGTGGTGTTCCCAAGCCCGCGTCAGCTTGTGCACATTGGTCGCATTGATCTGCGCCAGCGCTGAATACTGGTTGGCCCCAGGGTCGCCGCGATAGACCGGCCAGTCGACGCGCTGGTCGTGGGCTGCGGCAGACCTCGTGATTTCGGAGCCGCTGCCTACTGTCTGCGCCATGCAGAGGCCGGCGAACCAAAGAGAGACTCCAATGGCGACTACACGACCCAGGCCCATCCTAGAAATCATTCGACTCGACGCCGTCATGATTGTGCTCCTTACGCTCTGTACTCTCGACCAGCTTCACGAGAAGCAGGACGCCGCCGCTCCATGTTGCGCCGACCCGGGCGAGCCGATTTCACTCGTCTCGTCCCGGGCCGGCAATTGCATTCTATTTAGAAAATGATCTTTATGCCGCCCTGCATTTTCCTTCCAGGACTGGCGCTCGTGAGTTGACCAAATGTCGGGTTACCAAGCGTACCGCCGGGGAATCCGAAGTTTGTATGATTTAGCAGGTTGAACACTTCCCAGCGGAACTGCAAGTCCCAGGGTTGATCTCCCGTCGAAAAGAGCGTCGTCCTTTTCATCATCGAAAAGTCGACGTTCTGATAGCTCGGACCGATCAGGCTATTGCGCCCAAGATTGCCGTAGCTAAACGGCTGATTGCGAGCGAAGGCGGCGGTATTGAAGAACTGGGACACGCTGCTGCCGCCGGGAACGTCCCGCCAGTCTCCAACTACGTCCGCCCTATTCGTCTGGCCCGAGTTCGCTGGATCGCCGTTCACGGTTACGTTGAAAGGCCGGCCGGCCGTTAGCGTCACAAGACTGCCGAGGCTCCAACCGCCCAGGATGACGTCGGCTACAGGATGCATATTCCCGCCGAACTTCATTCCGCGGCCGAAGGGCAGGTCCCAAATGCCGCTCACTACGAAACGCTGACCGAGGTGGGTATCGGCCAACCCCCGCTCTCCACTTAGGTCAGCCGGGTTTTGAAAGCCTGACCCTGGCGATTGGCCCATGCCGTTGTCGCCGATGGCATCGGAGAGCGCCTTTGACCAGATGTAGGAACCAAGCACAGTAAACCCATTCGAGAATTGATGCTCAACCTTGGCTTGGAGGGAATGGAAGTCGGAGGTGCCGTTGTACACTTGGCGTAGAATCGCTCCGATCGGCGAAACCGTTACGCCCTGAACGGGCCCTGCACCTGAGGGAACGCTTGTGGGGACGAATATGCTCTTGAAACGCCGTCGCGCGTTGAGATTACCAGGCCCGAGCGTTTCGATGTAGTTGGAATCCACTTTGTTGACCAGGTTTGTTCCCTTAGTCCCGAAATACCCGACCTGAACCATCCAGTTGGGAGCGACTTGGTACTGCAGATTGACGTTCCATTGCTCCGCGTATCCGAAGTCGGGATCTTGTTGCGTCGATGCGAGGCTCACAGACCTTGCATTTTGAAGCGCCAGTGCGTCATCCGGGGTTCCGTCTTCTAACAAAGTAGCTGACGTAATCCCATCTCCCGTGTTGTTTATTTCAACGTTGTAGGGTGGATTGACAAGAAGCGAGTCGGAATCTCCAAAAGGAGATAACTTCGGGAGCGGAAAGTAGATTCCGTAGCCGCCGCGCAGCACGAACTTCTCCGGAATTAGCTGGTATGCAAACCCAAGCCTGGGCTGAAAGTTATTGGTGTCTGTTGCGATGAACGATGGGTTGACCGACCCGGCGGCGAAAACGAGGCGCGGGTTGTTCGGGTCCGTGTCGAGGTCCACGTTAATCATTCGATTGTGCGTATCTACAAAGGGGTCAAAATATTCGTAGCGAACGCCAAGGTTCAAACTGAGCCGCGACGTGGCCCGCCAGTCGTCCTGAATGTAACCGCCAAGCGATTTAGCTCTGCCGGACACGCGCGTACTGGTGCTGAATACCTCCGTGTTTGCCGTGCCAAGCAAGAAATCCGCCACCGAGCTGCCGCCTGAATTATTCGTGGGTAGGTTGGTGTACCGGCCATTGAAGCTATACTCGCCGCCTTCGCGCCTTCCGTTGAGGTTGTTGGTTTGAATCCATTGAATGTCAGCCCCGAACTTCACCGCGTGATCTCCTGAAGTCCAGCTCGTATCGGACTTGAATTGTCGCGTCTGGCCATTGGACCAGACGGGCAGGAAGTTTCCGACGCCAAGGCTTGCGAAGCCGGCAATGGACATCGTCGGGAACTTCGCATCAAGAGTAGACGCAGGTATGTCGAGACCGATTTGAGTAGCGACATCTCCCAGGGCAATGGCTTCGGGAGAGAAGTTAATAAGAAAAGTGTTGGCGTCCCAACCGATCTTTGTGGATGTGACCAGCGAGGGCGATATAACTCGCGACCATGTCAAGCCCGTACTGTAGCCAGTAACATCAGTGGCTCGCGTATTACCGCCGAACGCCGGCGCGGGCAAGCCCGTTGATGCGGGTATATTGTTGCTTTGGTAATTGAACATCCAGGATATCTGGTCTTTGTCCGACAACTGAAAATCGTTTCGGGTGTTGAACCGGTTGACCTTCTCCCGGTCGGGCGGATTGAAGACGTAGTTCTGGGATAATCTAGTGTTCTGTGGGTCCGGATAGAAGTCGATTAATTGCCTGGCGACGGCGTCGATTCTATTTTCTGGAATGATGTTGCCGGGAAAAGGCTGGCGAGTGCGCGTGGCCGCGTCGTAGGTGAGCGGGTCGTATATCGGATTCGTGAGTTCCGAAAAATTGCCGGTTCTCATCTTCGCTGTGGGAATCGTGTTATTGACGGTGCGGGATTCCCGGCGATCAAGCTTCTCGTACGCGACAAAGAAGAATGCCCTGTTTGCCACTAGCGGCCCGCCAAAGCTGGCCCCGTAGTTATTTCGAATGAATGGCGGCTGTACGGCCGGATCGAAGAAGTTCCGTGCGTCAAGGTTGTCGTTTCGGAGGAATTCATAGGCGGATCCGTGAAACTGATTCGTTCCCGATTTCAGAGTAAGATTCACAACGCCGCCGGCAGCTCGGCCAAACTCCGCGGAGTATGCGTTGGTTTGCACTTTGAATTCCTGGATGGCATCGACCGACGGCTTAACGCTTTCGGCTTGATTGCTGTCAAAAGACGTGTCGTCGGTGTTGTTGTCGAATCCGTCGAGAAGGTAGTTATTGTCGGTAGTGCGCAACCCTCCGGCGCTGAATCCTCCTGCTCGACTCTCGGTACCGCTGTTGGCGCCTGTCGCGCTGCGGCCTTGTCCAGGGGGCTCTAGAGCGCCTTCAGAGAGCAGGGATAGCTGCAGGTAGTCGCGGCCGTTGAGCGGCAGGTCCGCGACCCGTCGCGCCTCAATAACTTGCCCTTGAGACGCATCGACTGTTTGAATCAGGTCTTGCGCGGCGGTCACGGTGACCTGTTCGGTCACGGCGCCCAGTTCGAGCTGCAGATTCACGATGGCCGTCTCTTGTACCGCCAGGGCGATGCCTTGACGAACCAGTCGCTTGAAACCTGATACTTCCGCTTCCAATTGGTACATTCCAGCGCGGAGGGGCGGAGAGGAGTAACGGCCGGCTTCGTCGGTTGTAGCCGTGAAGCGTCTATTGGTGTCGACGGCAGTAATAACAACGTCCACTGCCGGCACAACGGCGCCCGCGGAGTCGTTGACAGTTCCGGTGATTCGGCCTGTGTCCGCTTGACTGAATGCGGGCGGCGGGGATGCGAGTAGCAACCACGACGCCACTGAGAGTGTCGTGGCCATAGCGAGCCTTGCGAATGGCCCATACGCTGTCTTGGTTATTTGCTTCATGTAGTGCTCTCCTGACTTCGACGGTGAAGTACCTGCCACAGGGCGCTCGCCTTCACTTCAGCTCTTTCTCCTCTTCATCTCGACTTCCCTGTCGCCATCGACTGCGATCGGCTTGAATCCTCCTGCCGCAAGCGCCTTAAACTCGCGAGTCCGAGCGGTGATGGCGACCTCGGTCGGGAGGCGCTCAATCGAGGACGCCCCAAAGAAGCCGTTGAGGCCGCGGACGCGCTTAAGGATTTCGCCGACGTCGCTTGGTTCGGCGATGGGGCCGCCGTGGCAAAGGACGAGGATGTCGCTGCGCTCGCTCCTGCCGGCGGCGACGATACGCTGGACGAAATCCGCGGCCTCTTCCAGCGTCATGGCGCTCTTGGCGCCGATCGTCCCTTTGGTCGTGAGGCCGGCGTGGGCGACCAGCAGATCCGCGCCCGCCCTCGCCATGTCGCGCGCCTGCTCTTCATCGAACACGTAGGGGCAGGTCAGAAGCCCCAATTTGTGGGCTTGCGCGATCATCTCGACCTCTTTGCGGTAACCCATACCGGTTTCCTCAAGGTTCATGCGAAACATCCCATCGATCAGTCCGACCGTCGGGAAGTTCTGCACCCCGGCAAAACCCATATGCTGCAGATCCCTCAGGAACAAGTCCATGACGCGAAACGGATCGGTGCCGCAGACTCCCGCCAGCACGGCCGTGCTCCGCACGATCGGAAGCACCTCTCGAGCCATGTCCACGACGATTGCGTTGGCGTCGCCGTACGGCATAACCCCCGCCAAGGAACCCAGGCCGGCCATGCGGTAGCGGCCGGAGTTGTAGATGATGATCAGATCCGCGCCGCCCTCTTCGGCGCATTTCGCGGACAAGCCCGTACCGGCGCCGGCGCCCAAGATCAGATTGCCGGCGTCGGCCAGCGACCTCAGCCTGTTCTTCCAGTGGTTTCTGTCAGTGGTCATAGCTTCTATCCGAGAGTGCGATTACGAAACGGTTTTTTGGGCGGCCCTGCGTTCGCTCGCATTGCCGCTCAACTCCAACAAGGTCTCCACTGCACGGCTTGCAAATGGTGCATCGTTGATGTTGCAGTCCATCTCAACGACCGGCACTTCGGCCCTCAGGTTGGATCGGATCCCGTCCAGGCAGGCGCGATCGGCGGCTTCATCCCAGAACGGACCTGTCGGCGAACCGAGCATCGAGACCCCCTTCTTCGGAACCAAGATCGCCGCCGGTCCCGAGCAGCGGTTGGCGGTCTCCGCGATGAGGCGTCCGATTTCGCGGTTCTCCTCAACGTTCGTGCGCATCAGCGTTACGTTCTCGTTCCATTCGTAGAGCAGACGAGACGCGTACTTCTGCGGAACCGATTCGCGGGGACCGAAGTTGCACATGTCGACGCATCCGGGGGCCAGCACGATGGGGATCGCACTCTTGGCTCCCATTTCCACCCGCTCCCGTCCAGCGCTGAATACGCCCCCGCACACCTCGTCCGCCAACTCAGTCGTTGTTAGATCGAGCAAGCCCGCGAGATGTCCCTCGGCGGCGAGACGCTGCATGGTCTTCCCGCCGCTTCCAGTCGCATGAAAGACGAGCACTTCATAGCCCGATCGGCTCAGTTGGTCCTTCGCCTGGTCGATGCAGGCTGTAGTATTGCCGAACATCGAGGCTGCAATTACCGGCAGGTCGTCGGACTCCGGGCGTGGAGCCTGCACCATGGCGGCGATTGCGGCAGCGGCGTTCGTATAGATCTCTCTGCTAATCCGGTTCAATCCCGCGACGTCAACAACGGAATGCATCATTGTCATATCCGCTGAACCGACATAGGGCGTCAGGTCGCTGGCGGCGACGGTGGATACCAATAACTTTGGAAAACCGATCGGCAGATCCCGCACTGCGGCGCTGAGAATCGTCGTGCCTCCGGTGCCGCCCATTCCGCACACGCCGTCCAGACGTCTTTCGTCGTATAAGCGCCGCAGCGTGCGGGTCAGACCGTCCGTCATCACCCGCATCGCGCGCGTCTTGTCGCCCGACGCGCGGAGGCTGCCGATCTCCACGCCCGCCGCCAGCGCCACTTCAGCGCTGCTGATGTCCGGCGTAAACGGCGGCTCGCCCATCACGCCGAAATCGATGGTGAGCACACGCACCCCATGCGATCGAATAACGTCCGCTAGATACTCGTAGTCCCGCCCCTTCGTGTCCAA
>CAMPKL010000097.1 GCA_946887065.1 uncultured Bryobacterales bacterium | reverse complement strand
GATCCAGTTCGCTCTCAAGTTCGTGTTTTAAGGGGGCCGTAAATAAGCCCCGCAATGGCGCTCTCGGCTCCCCCATTACTGAGCCGAGAGCGCCCCTTCTGAATCCGTGGAGGAAGTCCCTTATGAGCCGGCACCGTTCGCGTAGAGCCTGGATGAAAGGCGTCCTGGCGGGGTTGGGCGGGCTGGCGGCCGCCGAACGGCGTGCGCCGGCCGCCAACGCAGACTACGCCCTGATCAGTCCCAAGGACGCGATCAAGATCACCAAGCTTGAGGTTATCCCCGTCCATTCCCAGCGAACGATCTTCCTCAAGATGCACACCGACGCCGGCATCGTCGGTCTGGGCGAAGGCACTGTCGAGGGACGCATCCCGACCGTCATGGCCGCCATCGCCGAGTTGGAGGAATACCTCATCGGCAAGGATCCGCGCCAGCCCGCGCTGCACTGGCAGGCTATCTACCGCCACACCTTTTACCGCGGCGGCGTCATCCTGACCAGTGCGCTCTCCGCCGTCGACATCGCGATGTGGGACATCAAGGGTAAAGCCCTCGGCGTCCCCATATTTGAGTTGCTCGGCGGCCCGACCCGCGACCGCATTCCGGTCTATGGCACCGCCAACTCACCCGAACACGCTGTCGAACGCATCAAGAACGAGGGCTACCGTTCCTTCAAGATTTATGCCGCCGGCCCGCGCGGCCGCACCCCGCGCTACAGCGAGGACCCAGGCTACGTCGAGGGCGCGGTCGAGAACTTCCGGCGTTGGCGAGAGGCCGTCGGCCCCAACGTCGATCTCGGATGCGAACTCCACGGCGACTACCAGCCGCAGGCCGCCATGCTGATCGTCAAGGCGCTTGAGCAATTCCAGCCGTGGTTCTACGAAGAAGTCGTGCAATTCGAGAACCTGCCCGCCATGGCCAAGATCGCCGGCGCCACGCCGATCCCCATCGCGACGGGCGAGCGCATGGTGAACAAGTGGCAGTTCCGCGAATTGCTCGCCCTCGGCGCTGCCTCATTGCTGCAGCCCGACATCACGCACTGCGCGGGAATCACGGAAATGAAGGCCATCGCTTCGATGGCAGAGGCATATTATGCAGCCATGCTGCCCCATTGCAAGGAAGGCATCATCGGAGCCGTGGCGTCCATGCACGTCTCTGCGTCGATTCCCAACCTGCTCTCGCACGAGTTGCCTGGGATGTTCACGACCGACACTCGCGTCGAGCGCAGCTATCTCGGCAAGAGCTACATCAAAAAACCGCTGACGCTAGGACGCGACGGCTGCATCCTCATCGCCGGCAACCTGAACGCCCCGGGTTTGGGCGTGGAACTCGACGACAACCTCGTCGAGAACGAACGCGGCGTCGAGGAGTGGGAGTTCCCGCCCATGTGGGACTCCCAAGACGGCTCGGTCAACGACCACTAGGCGCGCGCCAAGGCAAGGAGAACACAAGTGAAAATTACGGAAGTCTCTACGATCGCCGTCGCGGAGCCCGGCGGCCGGCGCTACGTCATCGTGAAACTCTCAACGGATGAAGGCGTCTCCGGATATGGCGAGGCGCCCGCCGGACCCGATCCGGAGACCGCCGTTGCAGCGATCAGCCGGGAAACGGCTCCGGTGCGCGGCCAGGACCCTGCCCGGTTGCTGTTCCTCGACCAGGAATTGCGCCGCTCCGGCGCCTCTCCCGCGTCGCGCGCCGCGGTGAACGTCGCCGCGCTCGACATCCTCGCCCGTTCCGCCAACGCGCCGTTGTACGAGTTCCTGGGCGGACCGACCCGCAACAAGGCCCGCGCCATGGCCGTGGTCGAAGGGAAGACGGCCGGAGAGTTGCGCGACGCCGTACTCAAGGCAAAGGACGCGGGCCACCGGGCCTTCTCCATCCCTTTGACCATGCCCAACGGCAATGAGCGCGGTCGCGTCTTCTACACCGCCATCCGCTCCACGTTCGATTCGCTGCGGCAGGCCGCCGGCAGTGAGTGTGACTTCGTGCTGGATTGCGGCGGGCAGACCACGCCCGGGGAGGCGCTCTCCATCGCCGACCGCATGGAAGAGTTCCATCTGTTCTGGATGGACGAGCCGTGCGGCGACCTCAACGCCGCCGCTCAAGCCAGCATCTCCAAGGGATCGGTCACGCCCGTCGGTTTCGGCCGCAGCGTCACCGAGAACTCGCGCTTCCAAGACCTGCTGCGCGAAGACGCCATCGACGTCTTGCGTCCCGATATCGCGCTCAACGGCATTACGGCCATCCGCAAGGCTGCCGCCATCGCCGAGACTTACTACGTCGCCGTAGCGCCCTACCACCGCGGCGGGCCGATCGGAACGGCCGCCGGCATCCACATCGCCGCGTCGTTGCCGAACTCGTTCGTTCAAGAGACGCCGTTCACGAGCGACGCCGACCGCAAGGCGCGCAGCGAAATCGCGGGCGGCTGGGACGAACGTCCGCGGGAGGGCTTCTTCGAACTGCTGCAGAAGCCCGGACTCGGGTTGGATATCGACGACCGCGCCATACGGGCGCATCGCATTGCCGGATGAGGAGGCAGACCACCATGAATCGCAGAGACTTACTCAAAGGATCATTGTTCGCCGCCGGCGCGCTTGCGCCCGCTCTCGCCTCCGCTCAACGCACTGCCTCCAATTCGGGCTGTGATGACTGCGGCTTCCTCCTCGCGCCGGCAATGGCGTTACCCTCTTCGCCGCGACTGAAAGTCACCGCCGTCAAGACGTTCGGCGTCACCTCTCCGGCCCTGCCTCCCGATCGCCCACACGTTTTCGTCAAGATCGAGACTGACGCCGGCGTCGTGGGCTGGGGCGAAGCCACGCTAGAGGGCAAGGCCGGCGCGGCAATGCAGGCCGTCGAAGACCTTAGCTATGCCGTCATCGGACAAGACCCCATGCAAGTGGAGCATCACTGGCAGTCGATGTACATCCACGCGTTCTACCGCAGCGGTCCCGTGTTGGGCTCGGCCATTTCCGGCATCGACCAAGCGCTGTGGGACATCCGCGGCAAAGTATTAGGCAAGCCGGTCTATCAACTGCTCGGCGGAGCGCTCGACGCCCGCGGCGTGCGCGGCTACTACCACTTGCGTAATGTCCTGCCGGCTTCAGCCCCCTATCGTGAACAGCTCGCCGCAATCCGCGAACGCGCCGAGCAATACGGCATCACCGCCTTTAAGACCGGTTTGCCCGGCTACTACGAATGGCTCGATACCCACGAGCGCATAAAAGAAGCCATCGATCGTTTTTATACGCTGCGCGAAGTGATGGGCGAGAAGATCGACATCGGCATCGACTTCCACGCCAAGCCCAGCCCGTCGGTGGCGGCCGTCATCTGTAAGGAAGTCGAGCCGCTGAATTTGATGTTCATCGAGGAGCCCTGCCCCCCGGAGAACGTCAAGGCGATGAAGCGCATCTCCGACCGGACCACCACGCCGATCGCGACCGGCGAGCGATTGATCACGCATTACGGCTGCCGCGAGTTGATCGAGCAGAAAGTCGTCGACATCATTCAAACCGACATCAACCATGTCGGCGGCGTCACCGCGTTGTGGAAGGTGGCCGCCATGGCGGAGGCTTCCGGCGTCCTGATGGCGCCGCATGCTTGCGAGGGCCCGATCGGCGCCATCGCCTCCACGCACGTCGACGCGGTCATGCCCAACTTCGTCGTGCAGGAGATTTGCAGCGGCGTTGAGCCCGACGACAAAGACCGCCTGTGGGAGGAGTTGCTTGGCTTCCAGGCGATGCGCATGGTCGACGGCTACTTCCCGCTCTCGGACAAGCCCGGCTTCGGCATCGAGATCGACGAGAAGGTACTTGCTAAGTACCCCTTCGGCGGCACCAAGCCATTCGGCTCGCTGCCGCTGCATGAAGACGGCTCGATCGCCTCGCCTTAGGCAAAGGGCGGACCCTTAACGCACCCTTCCGTCGGCGTCGTAGATCGACGCCAAACGGGAGCCCTTGCCGTAGTCGATGATGCGGTAGGTCGCATATTCCACGACCAGCGCCATGGTGCGGTCGACTTCCGTTCGAACCACCGCCTGATAGGCTTCCGGCAGCGCATCGTAGCCGTCGCGGCCCAGATCTTCCCGAAAGGCGCGCAGCAACGCGGGCGAACTGATGAACTCCGCCGCTGCTTGCGTCCCCGCCGACATTGTTCCAGACAAGATCACCGTCTTCGAGCGCCCGCCGGAGGCCGTCTGACTCGGCAATACCGTGACGAGCCCGTAGGCGATCCTGCTGCGCCGCGTCGAATCGAACACCGGAGTGTAGAGAGGAGCCGCGGTAGCCGGGGCGCCTTGCTCGACCACGCCGTATTCGTTGATCGCCTGCGAAAACGCGATGCTCAACGGGGCCCCGCTCAGCAGCGACGTGACGATCACGCTGTACTCGGGGCGGCCGATGATTACGGCGCTACTGTCCCGAAAAACCGGCATCGACGTCGCCAACTCGGGCAATACTTTCGAATCCTTACCCGCGGCCGTCATCAGCTTGCTCACGGTCACCGCCGCCGCCAGGTCGCCCCACATCGTCGACGTGATCGACGGCCGCAGATAGACCTCGCTTGCGGGCGGCAGATGCCTGAGCCCCCCATACCAGGACATCAACTCGGGCACAGGCGACCCGGGGTCTCCCGCGGGAATGATCGTGTTCTCGGGACGCAGGAGCAAATGCGCTCCCGTGGCCACGGCGATCAACGAGGAACCGCCCGGCTCCAAAAGCGGACCGAGCGTCTCGCGCACGATTGGATCGATCTCCGCCTTGCCGCGGCCGCCGAACAACAACACGGCCGCGATCAAGCACAACGTCGCGCCCAACACCGCGAAACCGAGGTCGCGCAGCCACCGGACGCCCACGATCTTCTGCGTGGGAGGCGGCGGAGCAGGGAGCGGTTCGACGGCGACGCGCCGAAAGACGGGTCGATACCCCCCTTTGGGAATATCGATCTGAACGGGATCACCGATCCCATCCGATTCGTAGTACTCGCCCAGGCGCTTGCGCAGCGCGGCAGCGCGGTTGCGCACCATCCCGTCTTCGACCGGCGAATAGCCTTTCGGCTTCCCCAGAGCCTCCACGCCGATCAGATACTCGTTGAGCGAGGAGCCGCGGCCCGCCACCTCCGCTTCCACGATGTAGTTAAGAAAGGCTCGTAATTGCTCAGCCCGGAAAAATTCCGGACTTCCCGCCACGCGTCCCAGCGCCTCTCGGATCTCCGACCCGGCGATATTGCTGTTCAACATGGAACACCTCGGCGTTAAATCCCATGCAAGACTTCGGCGGCCCCAGGCGTGGGCGGTCGCGAGCAGACGATAACACAACGCTCAAGCGGCGGCAAAAGTTCCGTCGCTTGGCCCTGCATTTTTACAACGCTCTCTTTTTGCCGGTTCCGCGGCGCCGCTGCCGCCGCGCCCAGAAGTATCGCAGCTTGTGCAAGTTGCAGGAAATGTTCAGTTATTGTATAAGTTAAGTCAATGGCCAGCCAGCGACCCTCAGCAGAGCACGACGGACGCCTCACCGACCCGAAGCTCCGCGAAACCTCCTTCGAGCGGGCCTTCGCCTACGATCGTCTCCGTAGTTGCTTCGTCGAAGGCTGGACGGCAGGCGAAGTGGTCCGCTTCCATTCCTCTGAAAAGCTTCTGCTCCTCTCCCGCGATCCCCAGAGCTATGCCGATCTTGGGCGACTCGTCGCCGCCGTCAAGGATTACAAATGCGAAGAGTTCGCCGAAAGCTACCAACGTATTTTCAGGGCGGCGCTAGCCAAGAAGGCCTCCGCCGGCCGGCAGGTCAACGTACTTGCGCACATTTTCGGATACTTCAGCAAAAAAATAAGCCGCCCGGAGCGCGCGGAAATCGTTGCGAGAATCGAAGATTTCCGCCAAGGCCTCGTCCCGTTAGCGGTTCCCTTGGCCCTGTTGCGCCGTCACGTCGTCCGCTTCAATCTCGACTACATCGCCGGCCAAAGCTACCTCAACCCTCGTCTCACAGAGTTGACCCTGCGTAGTCAGCTGTGATTCGCATGGCCTGGAGAACTTTGGCATGGGCAATACTAGTTCGATGATCAGCGGCCCTAGCGGGCGAAATATTGGAATGATCGAATCGGGGCGAGAAAAAGGGCCATTCAAAATGCGCACGATTGCGCGCCTGACCAAGTTCTCGCCTGAGTTGCTTCGGGCGTGGGAACGCCGGCACGGTCTGCTGCATCCTTTGCGCGGTCCAGGCGGTCATCGTCTTTATACCGAAGAAGACTTGGCCGTGTTACTGCGCATTCGGAACCTCATATCCCAAGGCCGTTCGATCGGTGAGATCGCCGGCTTCGGCCGCGAAGCATTGCTCGAAGACTCGCCGGGTGCCAAGGCTCAAGTCCAAAGCGCCGAGCCTTCGCCGATTTACGTGGGAGCGGACCTAGCGGCTCCCTCCAACGAACTCGAGCGCGGCTCGCAAGCAATCGTCGACGCCGCCATGGCGATGGACGGCGCCTCGATCAATCGAGTCCTCGACGATGCATTCGCCGGCACCTCGCCTGAGCACGTCATCGCCGGGCTGATCGTTCCCGCCGCCAAAGAGATCGGCGATCGCTGGATGGCAGGCCGCTGCAGCGTTGCCAGCGAACACTTGGCAAGCGGCATCTTCGTTCACCGCTTGCGCAAGTTGGTCGAAACGGCCGAACCGGCGAACTCCGAATGGCGGACCGTGATCGTCGCGTGTTTTCCGGACGAATATCACCAGCTCGGAGCATTGATCGCCTCTTACTGGTTATGCCGCAACGGGCTCCGCGTGACCTTGTTGGGCGCCGCTTTGCCGTTTGATGATCTGCGTTCGGCATGGCAAGTGTTAGAGCCGTCCGCGACGCTGCTCTCGGTGACGCGCCGCGCGGTCTACGATCTGCATCGCCTATCGTTCCGCAAGCTCCTCGGAGAGATCCCGTCGGGCATGCCGCTGTTTGTCGGCGGGCAAGGCGCCCCAACGGAAGATCCCGGCGCGGAACGCATGGGCGTCCGCATCTTCCCCGTCGGCCAAGACTCCGCCGAGGTGATGACCGAGGTCGTCAACAAAATCCGCGAGCAAGGCCGCAAGACCCGCACCTCCTACCGCGCCGGCTAGGTTCGCGCGCCAAGTCGGCAAAGACGCTGGCGAAAAGAATGACGATACGGTGACAGCCGTTGCGTCTCTGTTCGACCTCGGCTACCCTACTTCCGGCGGGGAGGCCTATAGGAGCGCACTCATGAGAATCGCGGCTTTCAACGTCGAGAATTTATTCGATCGAGCCAAGGCTTTCAACCAACCGCCCGCCGACGCCCAGCGCATCATCGGGGCTGTCGCCGAACTGAACGCCCTGTTCGAAGAAGAAAACTACACCGCAACTCGCAAGAACCGCATGTTGGAACTGGCGGAAGTCCTCGAACTGAATCGGTTCAACGAAGGGCCGTTTGCTCTCATCCGCCAGATCCGCGGGGCCGTCTTCCGCAGGCCGCAGGCAGGAGGTATCGAGGTGGTAGCGGACGGTCGAGATGACTGGATCGGATGGGCCGAGTTGAAGACCGCGCCCGTGGATGAGATTGCCGTACTCAACACCGGCCGGGTTCTGCGAGACGTCAACGCCGACATCTTAGCTGTGATCGAGGCCGAGGATCGCGTTGCATTGAAGAAATTTACGGAGTTCGTATTCGCGCAAGTCAGCGAAGAGCTTCCGGTAGCGCTGCGCCCCAAGCCGTACGCGAATATCATGCTGATCGACGGAAACGACGACCGCGGGATCGACGTTGGCTTGATGACGAAGTCCGGTTTTGAAATAGGACTGATGCGCAGCCACATCCAAGATCTAACAGCCGCCGGAGGGACGATCTACAGTCGAGACTGCCCGGAGTACGCCGTAACGACCCCGGATGGAGAAACGATTTGGATCCTGCCGAACCACTTCAAAAGCAAGTTCGGAGGCAACAACGCTGCGTCGATCGCCAAGAGAGAGGCGCAAGCTACCCGGACAAAAGAAATTTATGAGAGCCTGCGGAACAGCGGAGAGGACAACGTGGTGGTGCTGGGTGATTTGAACGATACGCCCGATAGCGATCCTCTGCAGCCATTACTCGCGCAGACAGACCTTCAGGACGTCAGCGCGCATACCCTATTTGAGGTCGGGGAATTCAATGTTTCCGCCAACAACACGAATGTCGGCATTGGAACGTTCGGGCTAGGCAACGATAACCTCAAGATCGATTACGTGCTATTGTCCCCGGCCCTGTTCGATCGTGTGACTGCCGCTGGGCTTTTCCGCAAAGGGGCTTGGCCAGGATCGATGCCCAAGCGTTGGGCAGTTTATGAGAGCTTAACCAAACCCGTTCACGTGGCCAGCGATCATCACGCCGTTTGGGTCGATATCCATTGAAGGCGCCGCGCGGCGCGTTTCAGAAATCGGACGGCGATCTGCCGACGGTATATCGGGCATTGATCGATTCGCCGGACGTGGCGATAGACGCGCTTATCGCCGGCGTCGCCGGAGAAGCGCTGGGCATCGAACCAGAGTTGATCTTACGGACACTCTTCGCTGACCCAGGCATGAAGCGAGCAATGAGCGGCTTCGTCCGCTATCATTGGTCACACCGCAGCACTGTCGCTGGATCGATACTCGCAGCCCGACGTGCTGGGAGCCATGCCGCCGCCACAGCGACAGCTGCGAGGAGACCGGCCGTGGCCGCCAGGGTCAATGGGTCGTTCGGTTCAATGCCGAACAATTGGCTTTCCAACAAGCGATAGAGCGCGAGCGACAGCGGAATACCAATGGCGATGCCCGCCCCTGTCAACGCCAACGCATTGCGCTGAATCATCCACAGCACATCGCCGCGTTCGGCCCCAAGCGACATCCTGACGCCAATTTCTCGCGTGCGTGCAACGACGCTATAGGCGACGACGCCGTAGATACCGATCGCCGCCAGCAGTAGCGACAGCACCGCAAAGAATCCCGACAGCGTGGCTACCAGACGTTCCCGCGCCAGCGCCTCATCCTTCTGAGCCGCAAAGGTTTTGACATCGTATAGCGGAATACTTGAGTCCAGATCGTGGACGATTCGCTGCAATATCGGCAGGTACGAAGCGGCGTCGCCGCGTGTGCGAATGTAGATAGTTTGCTGGCTGCCGAAGCCACCGCGTTGCTCTGAACTCATGTAGACGGACGAATCGGGAGGTTGATGGACGTCGCGTAGGCGGGCGTCGCGGACGACTCCGATAATCTCGCCTGCAGTTCTCAATATTGGGGCCGGCTTACCTAGCGGGTCCTCATCGGGAAAGTAGTAGCGTGCAGCCGTCTCGTTGATCACGGCAACTCTTGCGCCGTCCGCTGTGTCTTGAGGTCCGAATACGCGGCCCCGCAAGAGCGTGATTCCGGCGGCAGCAAAGAAATCGTGGCTGACATCGATCGTAGTGGAGCGCGCCCCTGGGTCAGCCGGAGTAGGAGCCTCTTCGCCGTCGCGCAAGAAATCAACGGCAAGTAGATGAAGGAAGGTGTGCCGAATCGCTTCTAGGC
>CAMPKL010000096.1 GCA_946887065.1 uncultured Bryobacterales bacterium | reverse complement strand
GGTCACTGCGCCGCTTGTCGTGCGGCCGCCGGCTAGCTGCGCCATCGCGGTCTGTTCAGACGCGCCGCCCGACAGCCCCGTCCGCGCACTCGACAACGAACCGAACGCTTGGAACTGGTTTAGCCAAGGCACGAATATCTCAGCTCCGGCCGCGGTCGATGAGCCGCCGGCGACTAGCACGGTGTTGTTGTGAGGCAGCAACAGCGCCGCGTGCCCCGTGCGGGCCTCGCCCATGTTCGGACCAGGAGAAACCAAGCCGGCAGCGGGGTCTAGAATGTCCGTGGTTGCGCTGTCGCCTCCGGCCAACAAAACTCGCTGATCAAAGAGCGCGGTCGCGCTCAGACCTATACGAGGAGCGGACATCGCCGGTCCCGGCGTGACCGAGTCGGTCACAGGATCGTAGATCTCGATACTGTCCAGCGCCGCGGATCCATCGAAACCGCCCGCAATGACGACCCTGCCGTCTCGTGCGATGACTGCAGCGGCGTGGTTCTGACGCGGAGTCGACATGGCGGAGACATTTGTGTAGGAATCGCTCGCTGGGTCAAAAAGCACCATCGTTGCCAGAGTGGCCGTGCCGTCGGTTCCGCCCGCAATCAGCACGCGCCCGTCATCGAGCAGCGTCGCGGTCGCCTCGGCGCGCCCGATCGGCGCCGACAGGAGCGAGCCTCCGACGCCAGGGATGAAGATTTCGGCGGAACTGGTCACTGCGCCGCTTGTCGTGCGGCCGCCGGCGATGAGGACTCTGCCGTCAGGCAGAGCAACGCTTACATGACCGCTGCGCGGCACCGCCATCATTCCCGCCGGGCCGACGCCCAGGATCTCCGCACTCGCCAGCGGATCTCCGTTGGAGTCCGTGCCGCCGGTGATCAAGATGCCTTCTGCGAGGACGGCGGTTGCCGCTCCGCTCCGCGCCGTCGTCAATGAATTGCCGGCGGCAAACACTCCAGAAAGGGGAGGCGTTTGGGCTAAAAGCACGCCGCACGCGATAATTGCCGTGGCTGCACACAAGGAACCTGCGCGGAGCGATAGATAGGACATTTGCTGTGACCCCTTGCCCTCGGATTGACCGAGCCGGCAACTAGCGCACGGTGGCCTGTTTTGAACAAACGAAAATCGCCCTTAGGGGAGGAATGAAGTATTCGGTTATTTACACCATGACGCTTTTGTACCTGATTGTTGGTCTATACCATTAGGGAGTCAAGATTCAATTCGAACCCAATTATATGGTTCCCTAGTACCGGTACGGATTCAATGCGACTCCCGGCTTGGAAGGGAATCCGCCGCCATTCCGGTATTTCTCGGTTAAGAGAGAGGGCGATCCATGCGGCGGACCTGTAAAAGAGTCAGGCAGGGTCAGCGAGCCAATCCAGCACCTTGCGGAAGGCTTTGCCGCGGTGGCTGTGAGGCCACTTTTCAGAGACGGTGAGTTGACCAAAAGTACAGTTCATTTCCGGGAAGAAAAAATGCGGATCGTAGCCGAAGCCATGAACGCCCTGGGGTTCATCTTGAATAAGCCCTTCGGCCTTCGACTCCGAGGTGGCCAAAATCTTACCGCCCCGCACCACTGCGATGACGCAGACATATCTTGCGGCGCGGTTCTCGATGCCCTGCAATTTTTCGATGAGCAAGCGGTTATTATCTTGGTCGGTCGCGTCTTCGCCGGCGAAGCGCGCAGAGTGAACGCCCGGAGCCCCGCCCAGAGCGTCAACAACAAGGCCCGAATCATCGACAAACAACAACGCGTCAGCCGGCAGCGCGTCGCTGTAGCACAGCGCTTTCTCGATGGCATTCGCTTCGAAAGTGGCGCCGGTCTCCTGGCAATTCCGCGGCCCGCAAGGCCGAATGATAATCTCGTCCCCGGCGGCGGCTTGGAACTCACGCAGTTTACCGGGATTGCCGGTGCCGCAATAGAGTTCGAGCGCCATTACCTGGCGAGCGCCTCGTTTTGAGCGGCGATCAGCGCCGTTGTGCCGATGCGGGCGAGTTCGAGCAACCGTAGGAAGTTGGCGTCGGAGAACGGCGCCGCCTCAGCGGTCGCCTGCACTTCGATGTATTCGCCGCCGGCAGTCATGACGACATTCATGTCGGTATCAGCCCGCGAATCTTCTTCGTAGCAAAGGTCGAGCATCGGCTCGCCGCCCACGACGCCGACGCTAACCGCGGCGACTTGCTGCACCAGCGGATCCACCGCAATCAACTTGTACTCGCGCATGGTACGCACGGCGAGCGCCAAGGCGACCCATGCGCCCGTGATGGCGGCGGTGCGCGTGCCGCCGTCGGCCTGCAGCACGTCGCAGTCGATCAGGATCGAGCGTTCGCCGAGCTTCTGCATGTCGATTGCGGCGCGCAGGGAACGGCCGATGAGCCGCTGTATTTCGGACGTGCGTCCGCTGGGGCGGCCTTTGTTTACCTCGCGCGCCGTGCGCGTAGTCGTCGCGCGAGGCAGCATCGCGTACTCCGCGGTAACCCAGCCGGCGCCGGAGCCGCGCTTGAAGTGGGGAACGCCGTCTTCGACCGAGGCCGAGCAGATGACCTTGGTATTTCCGGTCTCGATGAGAGCGGAGCCTTCGGCAGTGGGCAAGAAGCCTGGAGTGATCGTAACGGTGCGGAGTTCGCTGAGCTGTCTTTTATCTATGCGCATGAAATAGGGAAAACTATTGGGGCTGCATGGCCAGATAGAACGTCCAGCCAAGAAAAGCCATGATCAAGAGGATAACGAGGATACAGCCGTAAATGCCGCCCTTTGGCGCGGCGGTCTGTTTCTTGCCGCCTTTGGTGAGTTTGTAGCGAGGCATTGCCGCTTGCTCCCTGATCAGCTAAGGCGGCGGCGGACTCGCTTGGCCGTCTCGGCAAAAAACGCCTTCAACGTCTTGATGCTCTTTTCGCTTGAATCTTTGATGGTAAGCCCGACCACCGCGCGGTTGCGATCCTCCAGCGCTTTGAGCGTGGCCAGCCACTGGGCGCGGTGATAGTCGGCCTTATAGCCGAGACTGGGGATCGAGGCTTGATGCTCGGCGATGGCGACCGTGCTGAAGCCGCGTCCGAAGCCGATGATCATCTCGTGATAGGAGTGATTCATCGCCGGGCCCTCGTAGACGTCGACCGGCATCTTGAGCCGCGAGAGAAACAGGAGCTCAGCGGCCTCGTCGAGGGCCTTCAGCAGCAGGCGTCCGGATGGCTGATAGCGCGTGTCGCCGAAGTACGTTAGCTCGCCGTAGCAGACTGCGCCGCACTGCCGCAGCGACTCGACGGCCTTGGCATAAACCTCGGTCGGATTGCCGTGGCCGGCGCGTATTCCGTCTTCGGAAAGCAAGCCCAAGCGAACCAGCGGCCCGAAGTCGACGCTGAGGCCGCCGATCCAGTTGAGCCGCGTGTCCGCTTTCATGACCGAGCGCCAGGCATCGGTCTTCTCGATCGAGCCTTTGGCTTGAGCTTCGTCGTTGATCGCGCGTGCGTAGTCCTTATAGAGTTCGACGCCCGGCTGTGTGACGAAGTTCATTTCGCGCAAGTAGCCCAAGCCGAACACCACGTAGTGCATGAACTGCATGTAGTGGGAAATGGGCTGGTCGCCGGAGAGTTGCAGTACGGCGACCGGATATCCGGCGCGGCGCAGAGCGGATATCTTCGCCGAATCAGGATTGGTGTGATCTTTGACGCAAACGAACAAGAAGCAGCGATCCTGCGACGCCGACTTCGGCGGAAAGTAGTCTGCCGGGCGGACGCGCTCGCGGATGACGATCTTGACGCCGATATCTTGGCTCTTGCCGAGGCTCTCTTCGAAGTTCTGCTTAGTCCAAACGGCGCCGCCGCTCCATTGGCGCGGAAGATGCAACGTGACCTTGTCTCTTCCGGCGCGGGCGTTCGCCTGAATGAAGCCGGCCAGCTTGAGCGCGGCGTCGACCTCCGTCTCCGAAAGTTCCGCCGCCTTCAACCAGGAGGTGTGGTCGTCGTAATTGAAAGCCAGCGGGTAGAGGCTGCCGCGCGTCATCGGAGCGCTATGACGTCCGGCAGTGCAGTTGCCGTTGTCGAGTTGCAACTCGACGCGCCGGAAGCCGCGCTCGGAACCAAAGACATCGAGGAGTGATCCCTTTAGCGTCAGATAAATGAAGTTGGGGCGATTGTCGATCTGCGCGCTCTTATAAAGAGCGTCGAGTTTTTCGAGATTGACGACGGGCTCATAAGACGTCATGCCCATGGCCATGCCAATGACCAGACAGCGACGCAAGGCCTGCTCGATGGGAGCCTTTTCGAGCCGGACAATCTCTTCGAGGATTGCGCTGAGCTTCCCCGGATCGGTGGAATCGAGGATGAACACGCGGACGCGTTTTCGCAGAAGTCCGGCGGAAAGATAGAAGGCCTTGTCTTCGGCCGAACCGCCCATCCCGGCCCAGATGATGTAGCGCAGCGAGCGGCCATGGGCTTTCTTGATGCCGCGGCGAATCTCCTCGACTTCGGCCTGAATCTGACCGGCCCATTCCGGATGCTCGGCCGCGAGCCAAGGCAGATGCAGCACGCCGTAGCTGTTTTTCTTCACGCGGCCGCGGCTGCTGACTTCCATGCCCAGCGGGATCATCGGGTCCTGTTCAGGATCCAGAGAGCGCAGGCCTTCCTGCCGCGCGCGGGCATCGACGGCTTGCATGCGCTCCACGGCACGCTCGCTCGTCAAACGCTCGTGATCGAGGGTCGAGGGCGACCGGTAGAGCCGTAATGAAACCCGTGATCGAGGCATAAGTCGTCTAACTGAAGCGTCGCTAAGCTCCAACCACCAGGACGCTGCGATTACGAGGTAACGGCGCCGTAGCGCCCGCCGTGGAAACGACTTGCGCCCTCTCCAGTCACCTATGATGCCAGACTTGAACGCGCGGTATCGGCGAATGGCCTCAGAAAACCGAGAAGGCGGGCCGGGATCGGAAATGTGTAGTAGGCTAACCCCAGCGGGTCAAGCGTCCGCATTTGTGACGGCTTCCTATGAATCTGCCCAATAGTCTGACGCTGTCGAGGATCTTCTTGGTCCCGGTTTTCTTGACTGTATTACTGAGCGGCGATTTCGAACTCACGCTCGGCGGCGTCGTCATGAACGAAGATTGGCTAGCGCTGATCATCTTTCTTTCCGCGGCGGCGACGGATTTTTTGGACGGCTACATCGCGCGCAGCCGCGGCCAGGTAACGACGCTCGGCAAGTTGCTCGATCCGATCGCCGACAAGTTGCTGATATCGGCTGCATTTATTTCGTTGGTTGAGCTGGAGCGCGTACCGGCTTGGATCGTGGTGGTCATCGTTGGCCGCGAATTTGCCGTCTCGGGATTGCGCTACATTGCGTTGGCGGACGGCTTGGCCATCTCGGCAAGCTATCTGGGTAAAGGCAAAATGGCCGCGCAGGTCTTCGCCGTGGCATTGTTGCTGGTGGAGCCGTACGGGGAAATTTACGAGATGCTGGCCTATCCGGCGTTGGCGGTCGCGGTCGTGCTGACCATCGTTTCCATGCTGGATTACTTCCGCGGATTCTGGGGAGTCGCCGATCCCACGGCAACTCGTACGGACGCCGATCTAGTGGTGTTGCCGGAAAGAGGCAAGAAGCGAGACGTCTCGAACCGTTAGCCAGTGTATGCGTCGGAAGGTTTGCGGATGAAGTGCAAGCCGACGCGATACTTGGAGCCCTTCTCCATGCAGTAGCGAACTTTACCCAAGCACTGCAGGGACTCGCCGAATACCCGCACGACGGCGGCATCCGGAATGGGTTCCGGGGTGATTAATTGCAGGCCGTCCGAGGAGACGTCGGTGACTTCCGCCTCACAGCCGGCGCGGAAGGTGTGACCGCCGGTATCCCAGGCTATCGATGCTTTGCCCGAAGTCCGCATTCGCTCTTCGCGGCGGCGTCCGGCGGAGACGTAGCTAAGGTTGACGACGAATCCGTCGGTCATGTCCAGCGTTTTCTCGACGATCACGCGATAGACGGATTGGCCGTCGCGCAGAGTAGCCATCTCGCGTAGATCCGGGCAACGGGGTGCCACCACGGTGATGCCGCGCTCGCCTCGGCGCCTTACCTCAACAATGCAGGAGCGGGGTTCGCTGTTGGCGGCGTACCACTCGAGTTTGCCTAGCTGTAGGCGGGAATCCTCGACTTCACCTTGTGCAACGTCGCCGTCTTCGTTCGGCTTGGGAACGCGGTCAAACATCGGTATCCATGCCTAGACTGACGCCCCAGACAAGGGGGCGGCCATAAGGTAGCGGCCGTAGGACCGGCGGGTAGTATGCCTCAGCCCAAAGGCGGCTTAGCGGCCCAACCAGCCGCCGTCGACGGGTAGGGTGATGCCCGTGACGTAGTCCGAGGCGGATGAAGCGAGAAACACGGCGGCCCCCTTGAGGTCGGCGGTCTCGCCCCAGCGCCCGATGGGGATGCGGGAGAGGATCTGCGGGTTGCGAACGGCATCGGCCTGCAAGGCGGCGGTGACCTCGGTCCGTATGTAACCGGGAGCTATGCAGTTAACCGTCACGCCCTGACTCGCCCACTCGTTCGATAAGGCCATCGCCAACTGCCGGATCGCGCCTTTCGCCGCGGCATAACTGGGGACGTTCAGGCCGCCTTGAAAGCTCAACATCGAGGCGGTGAAGACGATCTTGCCGCGGCCTCGCTCGATCATGCGGCGGCCGAACTCGCGGGCCAAGAAGAACTGTGCGTCGAGGTTGACCTGGATCACACGGTCCCAGTATTCGTCAGGAAACTCCGCAGCCGGACCGCGCAGAATGATCCCGGCGTTGTTCATCAGGATGTCGATCACGGGATGGTCGGCATGTACCTGGCGGATGAAGGCGAAGAGCGCCTCGCGATCAGAGAAATCGCATTCGTAGGCGGAGAAGCTACGGCCCAGGGCCCTCACGTCCGCCGCCGCCGGGCCGGTATCAGCCAGGTAGCGGCTGACGCCGACGATGTCGGCTCCGGCCTCGGCAAGGCCGGTAGCTAGTGCATGTCCAATGCCCTGATTACAACCAGTTACGAGCGCAACCTTGCCATTTAACTTGAAGGAATCGAGGATGGACATCGGCGGATTTTTCTGGGTTTACTTCGGCGGCGCCTGGCCTTCGGGCAAGGGTACCGACTGCAGCGTCGCGCGCCAGATGTGGTTGCCGCGTAAGTCGAGGACGCCGCGGCGCAGGACGTCGCGCAGGGTGGTGGTGAGGCGGCCTTTGTCGTAGCGGCCGTCGAATTCTACAGTGCCGATTTCGCGGACGGCTGGCGCGATGCGGTAGAGCGGAATGATGCGCTTGAGTTCGCGATTGAAGGTGGCTTCGCCCGGCACCAGTTTGCCCTTGGGGCGTTCGAGCGAGGCAGACGGATTCTCGGTGAGGAAACGGTTCCAGGTAACGGTACGGCGGATATCGCGCTCAATCGCCCGCCGCAGCAAGGTCGTGAACGTGGTGTTGGCGGTTTCCATGAAATTAAAGGTCTCGTTGCGGTCGTCAGCCGACAGGGGATCGGTGACGATCAGGGGGTCTAGTTCAATCGAGATCACGTGAGATGAAGAAGAGTCGATGGCCAAGTGAATCGGACTGTTGTTGAGGACGCCGCCGTCGACGAACCGGTGCCGGACGTCGCTGCGGCTGCCGGCCGCATAGATGCCCAACTCTTGGGGAGGAAAGGCCCCAGGAACGGCCGTCGAAGCGATGACGCATTGCAGCAGATTCTGTCCCCGGGTGAAGAGCGCGCCGGGTATAACGTCGCACTGCCGGGCCTTGGGGTCGTCGCAGTCGAGTTGTACGGCGAGCCAGCCGTTGCGAACCAAATGCCGGTAAGTCTCGGGCCGCACCAAAGTGAATAGACACTCGCGGCCGACGGTAATGTCGGTGGCGGTGATGATGAGCTCGGGCAGTTCGTCCTGGCGTTTGTACCATTCGGCGACCAGCTCTCGACTCAAGACGCGGGCGCGGTCGAGGCTTTGTTCGTGCGACCAAGTCCACGTCTTGCTGAGGTCCCCATCAGGACCCGTATTGGCGAGAAGTTGCAGCAGGGGCGTATCGCGGAAGAAGCTCGTGAAGAACATCCGCTTGAGGATGAAGAGCGTGACGGCGAGTCCGGCGAGCGATAGTCCGCCCAAAATGGCCAACTGCAGCGCCGGGCCGCCTTCCGCTGCGCCCCATTGACGCATCAGCGGCGGGAGCCAGTCCTGTAGCTCCCAGAAGAAGATGATCGAGACGAAGAGAAACGGATTAAACAAGAAGATGGCGAACACGACGGCCAAGCCGAGGCCCCAGCGGCGAAGAGGCGTGCTGACTCCCCGGCTGACGAGGTCGATCATCCACGAGCGGCGGCCGACGATCCACTGGGAGGTGTTCTTATGGCGGTCGAGGTAGGACCAAATGGAAGCGATGAAGGTCGAAAAGGGTTGTTTGATGTCCGGGTCTTGGCGCAACTGCGGATTGTCTTTGCCCAGCGCTTCGAGGAAGACGCCGTAACCATTGAGGGCCCCGGCGGACGTGCCGAGAATGATGTCGGGGCGCAGGCCGCGCGCGGATAGGTGGCCCAGCAGTGTTTCAAGAGCGCCCGCGCTATAGGCCCCCGCCGCGCCGCCCCCGCTAATGGCCAGAGCGATCTTGCGATGTTCGGGCGCGATCGGGCGGGCTTCCATGGTCGGGCCCGCGAACAGGCGGGCGCCGCCCCGGACGACTTCGTGTTGCAAGTCGTCAAGCAGTTCGTCCACGCTCAAATACGCCGGCCGAAGCCGCTCGGCGGCCTCAGCTGGGATCGGTTCGTGACGCTGTGAGGACATCCTAGCAAGCCGCATCTAGACGTGAGACGTCTCCGGAGCGTGCTTGGTTGACTCCAAACAGGATAACGCGGCTGGGCGCCGGCGAGATTAGATGTCGTAGTAGAGCGAGAATTCGTAGGGATGAGGGCGCTGGCGGATGGCGTCGACCTCGGCTGTGCGCTTGTACTCGATATAGCTTTGAATGAGTTCGTCGGTAAACACGTCGTTGCGGGTCAGAAACTCGTGGTCCTTCTCGAGCGCGTCGAGGGCGCCTTCGAGCGAACTGGGCAGGGCGGGGACGTGCCGCAACTCTTCAGGAGAAAGATCGTAAATGTCGTGATCGAGCGGCTCGCCGGGCTCGGTCTTGTTTTGTATGCCGTCCAGACCGGCCATCAACATGGCCGAGAAGGCCAAATAGGGGTTGCAGGAGGGGTCGGGGAAACGCAACTCGACGCGCTTGGCTTCGGGCTTGGCCGAGTACATCGGAATGCGGCAGGCGGCTGAGCGGTTGCGCCGCGAGTAGGCCAGGTTGACCGGCGCTTCGAAGCCCGGAACCAGGCGCTTGTAGCTGTTGGTGGTGGGCGCGCAGATCGCGGCCAGGGCGGCGGAGTGCTTAAGCAAGCCGCCGATATAGTACAGGGCGGTTTCGCTCAGGCCGGCATACTGATCGCCGGCGAATAGCGACTCGCCGTCCTTCCAGATTGACTGGTGGGTGTGCATGCCGGAGCCGTTGTCGTCCCAAAGCGGCTTGGGCATGA
>CAMPKL010000095.1 GCA_946887065.1 uncultured Bryobacterales bacterium | reverse complement strand
CAACGCTAATGGGCCGCCGGTTATACTGGCGGCCTTTCTGCGTTTGGGCGTCCGCTCCATCGGTTGTGATAACGCTCGGGGGCTTACCGTTGCACAAAAACCCGTAAGTAACGGAAAGTAACCAGTCCTCCCGCGAGTCTATCTTCTTAAGTTTCAGTCAATTCAAAAGCAGAGGCATTTGTTCTCCCCAATACTCACTTGGCGACCACCCATCCCTATAGTTCAATCGTTAGAGGAGGGTTTTGGGTATGAGACAAAGTTATTCCGCGTCGCGGCTATTGTTCGCGATCGGCGTGCTCGCTGCGGGGCCTCTACTCGCCCAGTTGGGCGTGGGTCATATCACAGGGCGGGTGACGGACGCCTCGGGGTCAGTCATCCCGGGCGCGAGTGTCGAGGTCACCAACGTCGACACAAACGTCACTGCAGAAACGGAAACGAATTCGGAAGGCATTTTTCGCGTGCCTTCTCTAAATCCGGGAACTTATCAAGTAGAAATTTCAAGCGAGGGATTTAAGACCTTCGTCCGGCAAGACTTACAGGTACGCATTGGCGTGACCGTGCCGGTCGACGCGTCACTCGAGGTCGGATCAGTCACGGAGCAGATTGAAGTGACGGGGGCCACGCCGCTTCTGGAGACGGAGACTTCCGCTTTGGGGGCAGCCGTGGAGGGAGAAACCCTTTACAAGCTGCCTAACTATCAACGCTACACCGCCTCGACGATGAATTTCGTTCCCGGCGTGACGACGGGCGGATACGCTTACGGCGGCGCTCTCGGCAATTACAACGTGGCGGGCCAACGCAGTTCAGCGACCGGAGCCTTTGACGACGGCGTGCCGGCGAATGATCAGGACAACGGCACGGACTACGTTAAGCCGGTTCTGAACGCCGTGGAGGAGGTGAAGGTTTTCACCACTGCATTGCCCGCCGAATACGGTCATACGGCCAGCGGGGTGATGGACATCGTCAAGAAGTCCGGCACCAACCAATTCCATGGTCTCGCCTCGATCTACGGGCGGGGACGGGCGCTTCAACACCGCCTATTTTTCGACCGCCAGACCGCGACGCAGCGCAACGAGCCTGTGATGTTCCTACTCCCCGACTTTAACTTGTCGGGGCCGATCATCAAGAACAAGACGTTCTTCTTCGTGGCCTACCAGCACTTGATCGAGAAGAAGGCGGCCAACGCTTTCCGGACGGTCCCCACTTCTCAGATGTTTGGGGGCGACTTCGGTTGGGACTCGGCGAATCCCATTTTCGATCCGTTCACTTCGCAACAGTTGCCGAATGGGACCTGGACGCCGCGAGCCCCGTTCCCGAATCAGTTGGTGCCGCAGAACCGTGTCGACCCGTCAGTTGCAGCGTTTCTAGGTGCTTCACCCTGGTTCCCTTCGAACCTGCCGCCTAGCTACTCGGGCGGCGGTCCGCAAGACAACTTCGAGTACACCGAGCATGCCCGAGTGTTCTTCCATGACTACACCGGGCGCATCGATCATAACTGGACCAACTCGGTGAAGAGTTTCTTCAGCATTTCGGCCAATGAGAACGAGGGGCTCGCCCGGTTCCCCCGCAACGTCCGGTTGCGCGAGTTCGACGGGGGCGACGGCTTTGTTACGCCGGAGATGAATACGAACTGGTCGCTGGGAACGACTTGGGTAATCAACCCCACCATGATCAGCGATACACGTATCGGCCTGAACCGGCGCAATACCGAGCGCACGGTCTTCGGCTACGGCGAAGGGTTGCCTGCACAGTTTGGCCTGACGGCGATCGATCAATCGCTCTTCCCGGATATCGGGCTTTATAACATCGAAAAGAGCGGCCCGTTCCACAACGTGAACGAAACGTGGTCGTTGCGCAGCGATCTCACAAAGGTTTCGGGAACTCACACAATAAAGTTCGGCTACGAACTATTTCAGTTCAAATTGAACCGCACGAACGTCGGTACGCCGAGCGGCGTGTTCAACTTTTCGAACATGACGAGCCAAGTAACGCCGGCCGGCGCTTACGAGAACGGTACCGGTATCGACTTCGCCGCATTCCTGCTGGGCGCGGTTGACTTCGCGGAATTCGATCAGGAGCTGGCGATGTGGCAGCCTCGTTCGCACATTAATAGCTTCTATGTCCAGGACGATTGGAAATTCAGTCCCACGGTCACGTTGAACTTGGGCGTTCGTTACAGCGTAGAAAAACAGTTCGACACCAAATACGGTCTGCACACAAACTGGGATCCCAATGCGACTGATCCCGTCACTGGGTTACAGGGCGCCTTTATCCATCCAGGAGAGTCTCTAGCGCCGGCTGACAAAAACAACTTCCAGCCGCGTATCGGCGTGGCATGGAATGCGAGACCGAATCTGGTTGTGCGTGCGGGCTTCGCGGTCAACACGATCGACATCAAGTACCCCGACATCGGCGGTAATTTCGAGGAGTACCGGGCTCAGTTCCGTTACGATCAACCCTCAGGCGATCCGCGGCCAGTCTTCCGATTCTCGGAAACTCCCGCGCCTCAGTACATCATTCGCCCCGATGGCACGTCGCCTTTCACGGGCACCAATTTCGCCGGCAGGGAAGCGGATTGGTGGAATCCGGAACTCGATAATCCGTACGCATTGAACTGGAACATGAGTGTTCAACGGGAGTTCGCCAGCGAATACCTGGTGGAGTTGGCCTATCAGGGTTCCTCGGGCGTCGGCCTGATGGAATTCTGGGACTACAACATCGTTCCGCTCGATTACGGCAATCAGATCGCGGATGCATTCGGCGGCAGCGTATTCGCCGCCAACGAAGCCATCAATGCCGACAACCAAGCATGGATACCGTTCTCACAATTCGGCCGCGTGCGAAATCGTGCGAACTTCGGTCACAGCACCTACCACAGCGGAACCATTCGCCTGGAGAAGCGCTACGGCGATAGCGGTCTCAATTTGATGACCTTCTATACGCTGTCGAGAACAATCAACAGCCAGGACGGCGACAATAGCGGGTCGGGGGCCGATCCGCTCAACAATCGCGACCTGGAGAAGGCGCTGGCAGGTTATCACCGCAAACACCGCGTGGTCATCACGGCTCTGTATGAATTGCCGTTTGGCCAGGGCAGGCGATTTCTCAACCAGGGCGGATGGGCGAATCATGTCTTCGGAGGTTGGGAACTCTCAGGCATCCAGACTTTCGAGTCGGGCAACCCGCGCAACATCACGTGGGCGAATGGACCACAATACTTCGACGACGCTTGGCGGTCGGAGCGGAGGCCGGATGTCGTGATGGAGGATCCGGAGCTGTACGACGACTGGCGAGAACGGGTCATTAACGCGCCCAACCGGTTCTCCGTTGGGGAAAGCGGCCAGATCATTGACCCCGCCTTCTTCGACTATCCCGGAGGAGGACAGCCTTACACGATCGGTAATCTAGGCCGTAACTCCGTCATCCAAGGCAACTTGGTGTGGACGCAGATCTCGCTCCAAAAGAACATCTACTTCACCGAACGCGTCATAGCGAAAGTTCGCTGGGATATGCAGAACGCGTTGAAGCATTACAACTTCAATGACTTCACGAACGTTTATGACGAGACGAACGGCAACCGAAACTTCGGCAAGGTGACCTCCGATCCGCGCACGGCGTCGATCGGCGGCCAACCGCTCATGAACTTCACGGTTTCGCTGCAGTTCTAACGGCTGCAGCGAAAAATAAGGGAGGGGCTTCGGCGTCTCCCTTCATATACCCCCACCGGCGCTGCTGGGACCACGGTCTCAGCAGCGCTTTATCGAGGCTTATGGCACCGCGGTTTATGTGGGGTGGCGTGCCGTGCAGCGGGGTTCATGCGATCACGCGTTGGTTCGTGCGGATCGTTTTCGACGGCCAGGGCCACAGAGCGGAGATCGTCAGCCAGTTACTGGCCACTGTGCCGTCGGGACGCTTGAGAATGGAGCGCACTGCTTTTCCGCCGCGCCAGTGCTCTTCAAATAGATATTCGCCGCTCAGGTAGCCGACCACGCAATCGAAGAAGTCGCTCTGTACTTTTTCGTCGTTGCAAGGGAACCACTCGCCGAAGAACGGACCAACCGAAAACGTCAGTTCGTCGCCACCTTGCAGATCTAGATGAATATCCGCTGGAAGGCCTCGCTGCGACAGGATGTCCAAAGTCAACTCAAGCCAATCGTTGCTCGGCTTTCTGTCCAGCACCATGTCTAGATCCGGGAATCGCTCCTGAATTCGCAGGAAGGTATCAAGAGCTATCTGGTAGTTCTCACCAGGGCTCATCGCCACACTCCACGATTGGAGACTCGCCACCCTCAAGGATGGACTCCCGCATGCCGGGGACAGAGATGAGATAGAGTGTCTCTTCGATACCGCGCCAGGCATTCTCGGATAGCAAGACGGCGTTGGCGCGCTTGCTCTTGATCAGCACTGGCTCGTCATCGCGCGCGACTGCGTCGAGTAGGCTCTCAAGGGTGGCCCGAGCCTTGCTGGCTGATATGGCCCTCACGTCAATCCTGCTTCTGGATGCAGTAGAGGTAGTCCATGGTGCGGATGAAGATTTGGTTGTCGACGGCGACGGGGCTGGCGAGGGTGTACTCGTTGAGCTTGTTGACGGCTAGGATTTCGAACTCGGGGCCGGCTTTCATGACGACGGTGGCGCCGTCTTCGCTGGTGGCGTAGATCTTGCCGTCGGCGAGCAGCGGAGACGAACTGTAGGTGCCCGGTTCGAGGCGTTGGCGCTCCCAGATTTGCTCGCCGGTCTTGGGGTCTAGGGCTACGGCGATGCCGCGGTCGTTGACGACGTAGATGATTTCGCCGTCGGTGGTCGGGGTGGGAACGTCGGCGCCGAGGTTGTTGGTCCACAACTCGCTCTTGCCGGTGATGTCTCCGCTGCCGCCGGGCTTGAAGCCTACAAAGGGTCTGCCTTCGCGGCTGGTAGTGAAGACCGTGTCTCCAATGGCGATGGAGGAAGCGATGGTGCGGTAGGCGCGGTCTTGCATTGGGTTGAAGCCGCCGAGGCGCCAAAGCTCCTTGCCGGTTTGGAGATCGTGTCCCGTGACGTAGTCGGCGCCGGAGACGATGACCTGCAGCTTGCCGTCGACTGGGACGAGGATGGGCGTCGCGTAACTGTCGGGCGATTCATGAGGCGCGTCGGTGGGCCGCTCGACGTGCCAGATGGTCTTGCCGGTTGCTGCGTCGATGCTGTCGATGTAGGACGGGTCGTCGGTCTTCATGCCGTGCAGCACTTGCACGTAGAGGCGCCCCTCATGGAGTTTGGGCGACGACGCATAGCCCCAGTTGAGGCCGAATGGGCCGTAGTCCTGCTGGAAGTTCCGCTGCCAGATTTGTTTGCCCTGGAAGTCGAAGCAGGTCAGCGTGCCGGTGCCGGTCATGACCCACACGTGTTTGCCGTCGGTAACGGGCGAGGGCGAAGCCATGTTTTGCTTGCGCTCGATGTGATTGCCGGCGCCGGTTTCGCGGCTCCACAACACGGAACCGTCCTTGCGGCTGACAGCGTGCAGGTAGAGCTTGTCTTGCGCCGCGGGGGGCGTCCGGGCGCCGCCGCGTCCGCCGCCTTGGCCGGCGAGGCCGCCGAACTGCACGGGATCGTTGAAGCCTTCCTGTGCGGAGGTGACGAAGACGACGTCTTCCCAGATGATCGGCGTGGCGGCGCTCCAACTGGGGAGGCTGACCCTCCACAGGACGTTCTCGGTCGTACTCCAGGTAGTCGGCAGATTCTTGGCCGACGCGCTTGTGCCGTTATGGTCCGGGCCCCGCCACTGCGGCCAATTGGCCGACAAGCCGGCGGTCAGCAACGACAGGGCGAAAAGACTGCAAGCTGCAGTGAGCGAACGGCGAAGCAGGGGAAGACGACGCATCGTTTAGGGACCTCGTTTGAGTAGCTTACCTCAGCGTAGGCGCGGTTGAGGTTAGTGGGGTTACCGGCGTGGGATGCGTCCGGCGACGAACAAAGATAGCGATAACAGGATCAAAAAGTTTACGCGGTTTCGCTCGGAAATTATCAGTATCGGGTTGATTCCATTGCCAGTTATCGATAACGAAGTATCGGATTTCTCTGATTGACTCCCTAGATTGCCGGTGTTACTTATATACCGGGGTATATGTGTATGCATCTACAAAAGGTTAAACGGCTGCTGCCGCTGCTCGCGGCGGTGTGTCTGGCTGCCATGCCACTGCTTGGCCAGCTTGGCGTCGGAACGATTTCGGGTCGCGTCACGGATGCTTCGGGCTCCGTGGTCCCCGGAGCGCAGATTCGGGTCACGAACATTGACACGAACGTCACCCAAGAATCGGAAACGAATGCGGAAGGTCTTTTCCGCGTTCCCTCACTCAACCCTGGTACCTATCGAGTAGAAATTGAGACGGAAGGCTTTAAGACCTTCGTCCGTCAGGATCTGCAGGTTCGCACCGGAACCACGGCGGCAGTCAATGCCATGTTGGAAGTCGGGGCCGTTACCGAACAGATCGAAGTCACTGGAGAGACGCCTCTGCTGGAAACCGAGTCGTCGGCGCTGGGTGCCGCTGTGGAAGGTGAAATCCTCTACAAGCTCCCGAACTATCAGCGCTATACGGCGTCGACGATGAACTTCGTGCCCGGCATTTCGACTGGGGGCTACGCTTATGGCGGCAGCCTCGGCAGCTACCGCGTTGCCGGCCAGCGTTCGTCCGCGACGGGCGCGTTTGACGACGGCGTCCCGGCCAACGACAACGGCGGCGGAACGAACTATGTCAAGCCTGTGATGAATGCGGTGGAAGAGGTCAAAGTCTTCACGACCGCACTACCCGCCGAGTACGGCCATACGGCCAGCGGCGTGATGGACATCGTGAAGAAGTCGGGAACGAATCAGTTCCATGGCTTGGCTTCACTCTATGGGCGCAGCCGTCGCATGCAACACCGTCTGTTTTTTGATCGCGACACGACGGAAAACTTGAACCAGCAGGTGATGTTCTTGCTGCCGGACTTTAATCTGTCCGGGCCTGTGATCAAGAACAAGACGTTCTTCTTCTTGGCCTATCAGCACTTGATTGAGAAAAAGGCCGCTAATGCGTTCAGCACGGTTCCGACGGCGCAGATGTATCAGGGCGACTTCGGCTGGGCGGGCGCTAACGCGATCTTCGATCCGGCCACCGACATGCAACTCGGCAACGGCAATTGGGTGCCGCGCACAGCGTTCGCCAACAACGTCATTCCCACGACGCGATTCGATTCGACATCAGCAGCGTTCTTGAACGCGGATCCTTGGTTCGGCGCCAATCTGGCGCCCAGCTACGAGTCAGACGGGCCCGACAACAACTTTGAATACACCGAGAATGCTCGCGTATTCTTCCACGATTGGACTTCGCGTTTCGATCACAACTGGACGTCAGCGGTGAAGACCTTCTTCAGCGTCTCGTCCAACAAGAACGACGGTCTCGCACGATTCCCGAGGAACATCCGTTTACAGGAGTTCGACGGCGGTGACGGACATGTCACTCCTGAGACCAATACGAACTGGTCGTTGGGGACTACCTGGGTAATCAACCCGACGATGATTAGCGACACGCGCGTCGGTCTCAACCGCCGGTATCAGACGCGAGTGGTTGCGGGTTACGACGAAGGTATTCCGGCAACTCTCGGATTGACCGCAATCAACCAGGCGCTCGTACCGGATATCGGCCTTTATGACGTGGACAAGAGCGGTCCGTTCAAGAACGTCGATGAGACCTGGTCTCTGCGTACGGACATGACCAAGATCGCGGGCACACACACGGTGAAGTTCGGCTATGAAATTTTGCAGCTGCGCCGTAACCGCACCAACGTGGGCAAGCCGAGCGGCGAATTCAACTGGGAGAACATGACGGCCAACGTCAATCCTTCCGGTTCCTACGCACAGGGTACCGGCATTGATTTCGCCGCGTTCCTGTTGGGCGCCGTGAACACTGTTGACTTCGACCAAGAGCTGGCTATGTGGCAGCCGAGGTCCAACATCAACAGCTTCTATATTCAGGATGACTGGAAATTCAGTCCGACCGTCACGTTGAACCTGGGTCTGCGCTATAGCGTGGAAGGCCAGTTCGACACCAAGTACGGGTTGCATACAAATTGGTCGCCGACGGCAATCGATCCGTTGACCGGACGCACCGGCGGATTCATACACGATGGTCAGCCCCTGGGCAAGACCGACAAGAACAACTTCCAGCCGCGCATCGGCATCGCCTGGAACGTTCGTCCCAACACGGTCGTTCGAGCCGGCTTCGCCGTCAATACGATCGATATCAAGTACCCGGACCAAGGCGGCAACTTCGAGGAGTACCGCGGAGCGTTCCAGTACGACAGATCGTCGGGCGATCCGCGATCGATCTTCGCTTTCAGCAACACTCCCGCGCCGCAGTACAACATCCTGGCTGACGGCACGTCGCCGTTCTCCGGCGCCAATCTTGGCGGCCGTGAAGCGACCTTCTGGGATCCCAACATGAGGAACGCGTATGCGTACAACTGGAATCTCAGCGTTCAGCGTGAGTTCAGCAGCGAGTACCTCGTGGAGTTGGCATACCAGGGCTCGTCCGGCGTCAACCTGATGGAACGCTGGGACTACAACATCGTTCCTCTTACCCACGGCGACACGCTGGCTTCGGAGTTCGGCAGCAGCTATGCGGCCAACGAAGCGATCCGGGGCGACCGGCAGGCCTTTATCCCATTTGGTAACTTCGGGCGGGTTCGCATGCGTTCGAACTTCGGTCACTCGAGCTACCACAGCGGCACGATCCGTTTGGAGAAGCGCTATGGCAACACTGGCCTCAATCTGTTGACCTTCTACACCTTGTCGAAGTCGATCAACAGCCAAAACGGCGACAACGACGGCAGCGGCCAGGATCCGCTGAACAACCGGGCGCTTGAGAAGGCGCTTGCGGGCTACCACCGCGGCCATCGCGGCGTGATCACGGTCTTGTACGAGCTTCCGTTCGGCCAGGGCAAGCGCTTCTTAAATCGCGGCGGCGTGATGAATCACATTTTCGGCGGGTGGGAAGTATCGGCCATACAAACGATGGAGTCGGGCAACCCTCGCGAAATCGCTCTGAATGGTTCGATGCGTCGGTTCAACGACGCGGCTTGGCGGGGAATTTCCCGCCCGAATGCGGCGATGGACGACCCGGGGCTGTACAGCGACTGGCGCGAGCGCGTGACCAACGCGGATGACCGGTTCACACAAGGTGCGAGCGGACAGATCCTTGATCCGTCCTTCTTTGGCAATCCGGCGGACTATACGCTGGGCACCTTGGGCCGTAACGCCGTGATCCAGGGCAACCTGATCTGGACACAAGTCTCGGCTCAGAAGAACATCTACTTTACCGAGCGCGTTATTGCAAAGATTCGCTGGGACATGCAGAACGCGTTGAAACACTACAACTTCAACGACTTCACGAACACATTCGACACGCGCGGATCGAACCTGAACAATTTTGCGAAGGTGACAGCGGATCCTCGCACGGCGTCGATCGGCGGACAGCCGCTGATGAACTTGACGCTGTCGCTGCAGTTCTAAAGGCAACCACCGG
>CAMPKL010000094.1 GCA_946887065.1 uncultured Bryobacterales bacterium | reverse complement strand
ACAGATTGCCCCGCTCGTCCACCTTGAAACCATCCGGCAGACCCGGCAGGCGGCCGGCATGTTCGCTGACATCCTGGAAGACTTCGCCCTTCTCCAACTTTCCGTCGCCTTTGACCGGGTAGCGCATCCAGATAGCTCGCTCGGGGTCTGACTGGGAGACGTACAGCACGGATTCATCGGGCGAGAAGGCCAACCCGTTGGGTTTGATCAGGTCGGCGGTCAACAGGTCGACGCGGCGCTCGGGGCTCACCCGATAGACGCCGCAAAAGTCGAGTTCGCGGCGCGTCTTGTCGTCATAGCGGTCCGGGAGGCCGTATGCCGGATCAGTGAAGTAGAGATCGCCGTTCGAGCGGTAGACCAGATCGTTGGGGCTATTCAGTCTCTTCCCTTGGTAGGAATCGGCAATCGTCATCTTGCCGCCGTCTTGGTAGAGGCGCGACACGCGGCGGTCGCCGTGTTCGCAGGCGACCAGACGGCCCTCGGCGTCGAGCGTGAGGCCGTTCGAGCCTGGCTCGAGGCCGTAGTAGACTCTGCCGGTGTAGCCCGAAGGAGACAAATAGGCGCTGACGCCTTCGCCTTCTTTCCAGCGGAAGATCGTGTTGCGCGGTATATCCGAGAACAGGAGATAGCCGCCACCCTGGACCCAGACGGGTCCCTCGGTCCAGGTGAAACCGTCGGCGAGTTTCTCTAGGCGGGCGTCGGGCGCGACTAACTCGTCGAAGGCCGGATCAAGGCGATGAATCTTGCCGATCGTTGGGTAGGCTGCCATGGCTTTAAGGGTTGGCCGGGGTCGCTTGCCGTCCGCGTTTGCCGGATTCCCAATCGTCCCACAGCTCCAGGAACTTCATCTGGTCCGCCATGCCGGAGCGCTGCAGCAGCATTTCGACGCCCTCCCGATCCAGCCGCGGTCCGATGCGCTGGTCCGCGTCGGCCAGTCCAAAAACCGTGGCGGCCGCTATCGAGGCGCGGGCGCGCACCTGACCCAGGTCGACTTTGTCGTAGGTATCCACCTCCGAGTGATAGGGCAGTACGTACGAACCGGTGTCCTGCATGGCCACCAGCGCGGGCACGCCCTCCAGTTGAAAATCGAAGTGGTCGCTGCCGATGAAGGCATCGCGCGTGTGTCTCATGCCGCGGGCGTCGTCGATCCGCGACATGGCTTCCCGCAGGCCTGGTTCCAGCTCCGGACGGCCGCCGAGGGCGTAGCCCTGAATTCGATCCTGGCCCATATCATGCACGATCACCGCGGCGACCGAATCCAGCTCGTCGCGATGTCGGCGCACGTAGGCGCGCGAACCGAACAGTCCGTACTCCTCGCCGTCGAACAGGACGAAGCGAGTGGTGCGCTTGGGGCGCTGTCCCGACGCGATGATGGCTTGAGCCGCCTCGATCACGCCCACGGCGTTCACTCCGTTGTCGAGGCAGCCCGCGCCAAGGTCCCAGGAGTCGAGATGCGCGCCAAGAATAACGACCTCTCCGGGAATCTCGCTGCCGCGGATTTCGCCCACAACGTTGATGCCTTGAACAGGCCCGCCTTGTCGGGTCGCAATTGAGACGGACGCCTTGACGGTTTGTCCGGACTCGATCAGTCGCCCGACCCGCAGTGCATCCTCGCGTCCCAGCACGGCGCTGGGAACCGGATCCATGCGGGCGTCGATGGAGTGGACATGACGGAACAATATGCGGTTGGGCTTGATGGAGGCGAACAGGATCGCCGCGGCGCCCGCCTCCGGCGCCTCGCGCATCGCCCGAATCGCATTGCCCTCCTGGACGCCCATCGCATAAAAACTCTTCGCCTCGTCCAACAGCACGAGCACCGCACGACCGCGAGCCTTGGCGCCGAGGCGCGAGACGCTGCCTTCGCCCAGCCCGTCGGAAAGAACAACTTCCAGATCCTGTTGTTGCGGGGGCGTGGAAGGCGACCAGGCGGTGGAGACCGCTTTCAATTCAAACTCGGCGGGCTCGGTGATGCGGATCTTGGCGCCCTCGTCGGTCCACGTTCGCGGAATCTCGAATGGCTCCAACCAGGCGCCGTCTACGCCCGCCGCTTGGAACTGCTTCAGCGCCCAGTCGGCCGCGCGCGCCATGCCGGGCGTTCCCGCGACCCTGGGGCCCAGTTCGTCGCACAGAGTTCGTAGCCGTTTCTCGAAGGACGGCGAGTCCGTCACGGCGCGGATCACATCCGGGTCCGCCCGCACCATAGCGGGGACCAGCAACAGGATCGCCGCCGCGAGGATTGCGCGGGCGCGGCAACGGCTAGAGTCCGGTAAGAAAGTTCGGACTCTGGTCATCCGGCTCATCCGCCCGCCTATCGAGGAACTGCCTTACTCGCTCGTTTGAGCTATTTCGCATTTCTTCCTTGGTGCCCACGGCCACGATCTTGCCCCGATGCAGCATGCACATGCGATCAGCGATGAGAAATGCGCTGTGCATCTCGTGGGTCACGATCACGATAGTCATCTTAAAGGCTTGTTTGAGGTGTAGGATCAACTCGTCGATTCCGGCGGCGATGATGGGGTCCAGGCCGGCGGAAGGTTCGTCGAAGATGAGCACTTCCGGATCCATCGCCAACGCTCGAGCCACCGAAGCGCGTTTGCGCATTCCGCCCGACAACTGAGACGGGAGCAAGTCTTCAACGCCGCTGAGTCCGACTTGCGCCAGCTTCATCTGCGTCATCAGCCGAATGGTCGACTCGGCGAGCTTGGTATGTTCCCGAAGCGGGAGAGCCACGTTGTCCCCCACGGTCATGGAGTTGAACATGGCCGCGCTCTGGAACGAGACGCCCATGACCCGCCGAATGGCGCTTAGCTCCTCGGATGAACCAGTGGTGACATCGACGCCTTTGATATACACGTGACCGGAATTGGGCCGATCCAAGGCCATGATATTGCGCAGCAACGTGGTCTTGCCCGATCCGCTGCCGCCCAGAATCACCATCGTCTCGCCGGCATAGATGTCGAGATTCACGCCCTGCAAGACGTGGCGGTCGCCGAACTGGACAAACAAGTCCTGCACCGAGATCAACGGCGGCTGGCCGTCCCGTAGGTGTTTGCGCAGAGCCGGATGGATTGCTGTCTCGCTCATTGCCAGAAAAGGTAGAAGAACGCCGTCGCCATGAGGTCGGCGAGTACGACAAGGAAAATCGACTTGACCACCGCAGCCGTTGCCGACCGCCCAACGCCGACCGGACCGCCCTTCACCTGGAAGCCTTCAAAACAACCCACGTGGACGATGATCGTGCCGAAGACGATGGCTTTGATCATGCTGGAGATGACGTCGCGGAGCACCAGCACTTCCAATGTCGCACGCAGGTAAACCCCCAACGACATGTCGAGCGTGAAGTAAGTGAAAAGTCCTCCAGCCAGAATCCCCGAGGTGACTGCCGCGATCGTGAGGCACGGCATCATCACCATCATGGCGACGTACTTTGGTGCGAGCAGAAACTCGATCGGGTCGAGAGCCATCGAGCGCAACGCGTCAACTTCTTCGGTCACCACCATCGTCCCAATCTCCGCCGAAAAGCTCGACCCTGAGCGGCCGATCACGACGATCGCCGTCATTAACGGGCCGAGTTCGCGCGTCATGCTGACGCCGACCAGATTGATGACAAACTGCAGTGCGCCGAACTGGCGCAATTCCGCGCCGCCTTGGAAGGCCATGATGAGGCCCGTAGCGCCGGCAATGAGGCAAACGACCGGCAACGCGTCAAAGCCCACTACCGCCATCTGCTCGACGGTCGCTCGCCAGCGCAGCCGGCTTCCCGTGATCGGATTCACGCGATAGCTGGAGCGGAGAGCCTTCCAGAACTGAATCGCAAGCCCGCCGACATAAGCGACCTTTTCGATCGTTGAGCGTCCGACGGATGCGAAGAAGTTCATGGGATGCGAGGGCTCCGACGCCGGCGGTCAGGCAACATCCTCCGCCTTTTCGGCGGTCTCGAAGACGGTGAGCAGGCGCGTCAATTCGAGCACGTGGCGAGGCGCCTCGTTCAGGCCGGCAAGCACGAACCGGGCACTGACCTTTTTCGCTTCTTGCAGACCTTCCACCAGACTGGCAATCCCCGAACTGTCGACGTAATGGACATCCGATAGATCGACGATCACGGTCTCCTGAGCTCTTTGGCGTAAGAGTTCGAACACCGCCTCACGGAGCTTAGGCGATGTGTAGAGATCGATGTCGCCGGAAACCTCGACGACGGACCGCTTACCCTCGCGCTTGACGTTAATATCCATACGTTCCTATAGGGCGCTTGACGCTACCAGACGCTTCCTCATGCTCACGACATTCTCTCCGCCGTCTCGACCATACTCGATCTCATCCATGATCGTCTTGATCAGGTAGAGGCCCCTGCCCCCGGCTCGCAACTCGTCGGGCGGCAAGTCCGGCGCTCCATTGGGGTCGAAGGGACAGCCGCTGTCTCGAATCTCGATTTCCAGATACCCGCCGCGGGTGCGGCACGCAAGGCTGAACGTTTGGTCAGTGCGGCCCTGATAGGCGTGTTTGATGACGTTGCCGACGGCCTCGCCCACCGCCAGCGTGATCGCGTTGCCGTCTCGGGCGTCGAATCCCGATTCGCGAGCGTACTCCAACACCGCCTGGCGGATCAGTCGAAGCCAACGAGGATGGCTGGCGATTGTTAGCTCAATTGCATCGGCCATTCGCCTGGATCGCTCGGCCCGCAAGTGCACAATTAGTCCGTTTTCAAGCGCGGATTATAGCACGCAGCCGCCTGCTTACTCTTTGTGAGCTTGGGAACTGATAGGGTAGCGTGAGTGCCCATTTCCCCAGCCCGGCGCGCCGCCTTCGGGGTTTTACTGCGCATCCATCAGACCGACGCGTTCGTGGACGAAATGCTCCACGGGCGCCTGTTTGAGTCGCTCAGTCCCCGGGACAGCAGCTTGGCGACGGAGATTGTTTTGGGGACGCTGCGACAGCAACAGGCGCTTGACGCCCTGCTCGAACAGGCCCTGGGACGGCCGCTCTCAAAGCTGGACGCCGAGGTTCTTATCGCCCTGCGTCTGGGCGCTTACCAGATGCGCTACCTGGACCGCATCCCGGAACGAGCCGCCGTTTCTGAAAGCGTTGAACTGATCAAGCAGGGGCGCAAGCGGTCCGCCGCGGGCTTGGTCAACGCGGCGCTGCGGAAACTGCCGCAACGGCCGCCGCCTGAAGTCGAGTTGAAACTCGCGGCGCCGGATTGGCTAGAGCGCCGGTGGGAGCGCCACTACGGAGCGGAAGAAGCCGGCAGCATCGCCGCAGCTTGCCTTGAACGTCCCGCGACTTATTTGCGGCTCGCCCCAACGCTCGAACCGGAAGAATTAGCGCGGCGCCTGAAAGCGGAGGGCGTCGAGACCGAACCCACTGAGTCGCCCTCAACTCTCAAGGTCTTGTCGGGCGCGGTCGAGCAAACGGCGTGCTGGAAAGAAGGGCTCGTGCGGATACAGGATCTCGGGGCGCAAATGATCGTTCCCCTGTTGGAATTGAATGCCGAGCACTCGCTGTTGGACCTTTGCGCCGCTCCCGGCGGAAAGTCAGCGCAAGCGGCGGCTATCCGAGGCTCGTCAAGAGGCATCGTGGCCTGTGACCGGCATCTACACCGGCTGCGCATTCTGCGCCAACTCTCAGCCGAACCCTTCGATTTGGTCGCCCTCGATGCCGAGCAGAGCCTGCCCTTTCAACGAAAGTTTGACCGAGTGCTGGTCGATGTCCCGTGTTCGGGAACAGGCACTCTGGCAAGGAACCCGGATTTGAAGTGGCGGTTGCGGCCAGAGGATCTCCCTTTGCTCGTCAACCGGCAGAAAAGAATCCTGGCGAATGCCTTGGACTCCTTGGAGCCGGACGGGATTGCCGTCTACGCCACCTGCTCGCTGGAGCCGGAGGAAAACATGGCAGTGGTTGAAGCGGTGTTGGCCGCGAACCCTGGATGGCGCGTCTTGAAACGGCTGGACCGGCTGCCAGGGCGCGATGCTGGGGACGGATTCTTCGCCGCGCAAATCGTGGCGGCCTAGTAGCCGGCTGCCAAACCGTCTTTGCGGGATTCCGTGCCGCCGATGAGCTTGCCGGAGTCCCAGTCAATCTCAATCGCCTGGTAGCCGCCGAATACGCCGCGTTCCTGCACGATGACGTGCCCCCGCCGCCGCAACTCTGCAACGACATTGGCAGCGACGCCGGACTCAAGAGCAAGGCCCGCTTCCGAGTGGCGGAACCGCGCCGCGTCTCCAGCTTGCTGCACGTCCATGCCGAAGACCAGCCGATTGAGCAATACCTGAACGTGTCCTTGGGGCTGCATTAACCCGCCCATCACGCCAAAGCACAGCCAGGGCTTGCCGCCCCGAAAGGCCATAGCCGGAATGATCGTGTGATACGGGCGCTTATGAGGTCCGATCTCGTTGGGATGTCCGGGCCGCAGCGTGAAGTCGGATCCTCTGTTCTGCAGCACCACGCCCGTTCCCGGCGCGACCAATCCGGAACCGAACAGCGCCCGGATCGAATTGATGAACGACACCGCATTACGCTCGCGGTCGACCACCGAGAGGTACACCGTATCGCCGCCCTTCACTCCGCTCGGGTAGTGCGGCGCGGCCTTGGCCGGATCGATCCGAGCGCGCTGCCGGGCCGCGTAGTCTTTCGAGATGAGGACGTCCGTCGGCAGTTGGTGCTGCTCCGGGTCGGCGAGCCAACGGTCTAAATCACCGAAGGCCAGCTTCTTGGCCTCGACCAACAGATGCAAGTAGTCCGCTGAATTGTGTCCCAGGCTGGCCAGATCGAAGGGCTCAAGGATATTGAGCATCTCAAGCGCCGCAAAGCCCTGACCGTTGGGCGGCAGTTCGTGGACGGTCACATCTCGATAGGTCGTCGAGATCGGCGTGACCCAATCAGCGTGTTGCCGGCGCAGGTCGTCCATCGTCATCGGCCAATCGAGGTCGTTGAGCAATTCGACGATAGCCTGGCCCGCCGGGCCTTGGTAGAAAGCTTCGGGACCGCCGTCGGCAATCTGCCGCAGCGTCGCGGCCAACTCCGGATTGCTGAAGCGTTCCCCGAATCGAGGCGCCTTGCCCTTGCCGCCCAAGAAGACGCGGTTGAACTCGCGATCGCCCGCGTGAGGCTCGCCAAACTCGGCCCAATCTCCGGCGATGATTTCGGTGACCGCGAAACCTGCTTCAGCTTGGCGGATCGCCGGGGCTAGAACGTCCGCCAGACTCATCGTGCCGTATCGCTTGAGCAACGCCGCCCAACCGTCAACCGCTCCAGGAACGGTGACCGCGAAGGCGCCGGTCTGCGGAACGCGATCCAGGCCACGCTCGTGGAAGAATTGTGGCGTCACCGCCGCGGGAGAGAACCCGCTCGCGTTGAGCCCGACCAACTCATTCGTCTTCGCCACGTGGGCCAGCACAAACACGTCGCCGCCCGGGCCGGTCATCATGGGTTCGACTACGCCGAGAACGGCGGCCGTCGCCACTGCCGCATCAAATGCGTTGCCGCCGGCTTGGAGGATCTCCAAGCCTGCCTCCACTGCGAGCGGTTGGCTTGCGGCCACCATGCCTTGCTTTGCCTCGACGGGCGAGCGCGCCGGAACCGCGGGTCCATGCGGACGATCGACGTAAATCACCGTCAAATTTTACCTGGTTGCCGTCGCTATACTGGGCCAATCCTCATGAGAAAGATTCTGTTCGCCATCGCTTCGGTTTGGTTGGCCGCCTGCGGCGGCGACGGGACGGCCGAGAACGCCGCCGTCGATTCGGCGAAGCCGCTCGAAATCTACTGGATTGACGTCGAGGGCGGCGCCGCAACTTTGATCGTCACTCCCACAGGCGAAACCGTGCTCATGGACGCCGGTTGGCCGGGCAATGACGACCGCGACGCCAAGCGCATCGCCGACGTCCTGGAGCACGAAGTCGGCCGCAAGGAGATCGACTACTTCATCACCTCGCACTTCCATGTCGATCATGCCGGCGGCATCCCTGCGCTGGCGGCAATGGTCCCCATCAAGCAATTCGTCGATCACGGCGACAGCATTGAAATGAATCTCGACGAGCGCGCGGCCCAGTTGTGGCAGAACTACCGCGAGGCCGCGGGCACGCGCATGACCGTCAATCCAGGAGATACTCTCCCCGTCTCGGGCGTGGATTTTCAGTTCGTGATGTCGCGCGGAGAAGCGATCCAAGGCGATGGTTCCGGCATGAACGCCTACTGCGAAGGAGCCGAGCAGAAAGACATCGGAAAAGCGGGCCCGGAGAACGGCCAGAGCGTCGGCTTCCTCGTCCGCTTGGGCAATTTCGAATTTCTCGACCTCGGCGACCTCACCTGGCCCGAAGAGTTGGCGGCGGTCTGCCCGCAGAACCCCTTCGGCCAAGTCGATCTTTTCCAGGTCACGCACCACGGGATGTTCATTTCGAACTCCCCCGCGTTGATCAATGCCGTTGCTCCGCAAGTCGCCGTCATGAACAACGGCGCCAACAAGGGCGGCGATCCGTTGGCCTACGCAGCCTTGATGGAAACGCCGCGTCTCGTCGATCTGTGGCAGGGCCATCTAACTCTGAACGAAGGGGCCCGCAATACCGAAGAAGAAAAGATCGCCAATCTGGGCGAGACCGAAAGTTGCGAGGGCCATTGGATCAAGGCCACCGTTCAAGAGGACGGCGCCTTCACCATCCTCAATAGCCGCAACGGTTTCTCGAAGAGCTATCAGTCGCTTTAGGATTCGCGCAGGCGGGACGCGATCATTGCGGCAGCACGGTGAGAGGGGGCCACGGCGAGAATCGTGTCGTCGCCGGCCACGGTACCAATGATTTCAGGCCAGTGAGCGCGATCGATGGCCAGTGCCAGGGCAGCCGCGCCGCCCGGCCGAGTTTTGAGAACGACGAGATTCTGCGCGGGGATCGCCTCGGTAAGAAATTGACGCACCACGCTGGCGAGAGCATGGGCGTCTTCGGGCGCCGGCCCAGGGCCTGCCTGTCGATATCCGTCCGCCGCCTTGAATACGCCTAACTCTCGCAGGTCCCTCGAAAGAGTCACCTGGCTGGCTTCCACGCCTCGATTGCGCAAGGCCTCGGCGAGGTCTTCTTGCGTGCGGATGGAGGCGCGGCCGATCGCCGCGAGAATGGCCGCTTGGCGCTGCGTCTTGGTCATTGGGCCCAGCGCATTCCCTCCAGTCGGGATTCTGCCGCAGCGAGAGAGCGCGCCACCGCGGCAGGGGCCGTGGCGCCGGGGGTTGTATGGTTCTCGAGCGCGCGACGTGCCGAGAGAAGCTTGGCCGCCTCGGCATCAAACTCGGGGGCGATCTCGCGAAGCTGCTCAAGCGTCCAGTCGGCCGGCTTGCGGCCTTGCTTCGCGCTCTGCAACACAAGCGAACCGACGATCTGGTGAGCGCGATGGAAGGCCACGCCGTTGCGGGCCAAGAACTCGGCCAGAGCGGTCGCGCACGTCCAACTATCGTCCGCCGCTTTCTCCATCACGGCCGCGTTGACTTTTGTCGTCTCCACGCATAGGCGCATGACTTCGAGACAGCCTGCTAGCTGATCAGCGGCGTCGAAGACTCCTTCCTTGTCTTCTTGCAGATCGCGGTTGTAGGCCA
>CAMPKL010000093.1 GCA_946887065.1 uncultured Bryobacterales bacterium | reverse complement strand
TGGTAGCGCTAACGGGATTTGAACCCGTGTCTGAGCCTTGAGAGGGCCCTGTCCTAGACCCCTGGACGATAGCGCCACAAGGTTTAAGTATAGCCAAGCTCGCCTGGATTCGCGAATCAGACTCTGTGTCGCGAATGCCCGAAAAAGGTCGATAAGGAAGCGGTGGCGCGTCCCGGCGCATTGCCCGAGTATGCTCCCTTCAACATCATTGGAAAGCAGATAGGCGTGATCGATAAACCGAACGAAGACCGTGACGCCTTTGGCGCGATCACCTCGGTAGCTCATGAACTACGGACGCCGCTGACGGCGATACAGGGAGCCCTCGAGATCCTCCGCGATGGAACCGCAGGCGCCTTGACGCCGGCTCAGCGAGAGTTCGCCGACTTGGCGCACCGCAACCTAGCGCGGCTCAAGGATCGCATCGAGGATGCCCTGGACCTCGCCAGCCTCACGAGCGGAGCTGAATCGGGATGGGCGACCGTACGGCTTGAGGAACTCGCCGATTGCGCGGCAAAGTGGACAGCCGTTGAATCAGGACCGGATCTGAGCATCCGGTTCGAAGGCTTCAGCGGCGAACTGCGCCTCCCGATTCCGGACCGTTCGTTGTGCCGCACGTTGGCGAGCGTCATCGGGACCGTTTTCAGGCATGTGGGCAAGGGTCGGATCGTCGTCCGGGCTAGCCTATCCGCGAGCTGGATTCGGTTCGAGGTCGGCGAGGAAAGCCCACCACACGCAAGTGCCGAGAATGCATCGATTCACGACGCCAGCCTGGCGCTGGCTTGCAAAATGGTCGAGATCCACGGCGGCTCGTTGGGTGAATTGGAGGCCGGGGGCCGGGGCGTCTATGTTCTTTTGCCGTTACGGCCGATAAGTGCCCATAGGGAGGGGTGATGGAACAACGCAAGAGAGTCCTGCTGGTGGACGACGAAGACGACTTGTTGACCGCCTTTGAGTTCCGGCTAGGAGCGCTCGGCTACGATCTGACGGTAGCCCGCAACGGAGCCGAAGCTCTTGAGCAGTTGAACAAGGAAAAAGCGGATATTGTTCTGGCCGATTTCATGATGCCCGAGATTAACGGCATCGAACTTACCAGGATCATCAAGTCGCACCCGCTTTGGTTCGAGACGCAGGTCGTGCTGTTCTCGTGCAACACGGAGCCGGAGTTTCGCCGCAAAGCGCTCGATCTGGGCGCGACGGACTATTTGCCGAAAACAGCGGGCGCCAAAGCGATTGTGGAACGCATTTGCAAGTTGGCTCCGATCGAAAATAAACCGGACGCAGACGGTTCTCAAGCTGGGGCGGCCAGCCTGGTCAGAGGGCTCGCGGACATGCTTAAGTTGGCCGCGGAGGACGAAGCGTTGTCGCGCTCCACAAAGCTCGCCATCGGTTCGGCTCAGCGTATCGCGGACGATCTATTGCGGATGTTTTCTGACTCCGCCGCTACCACCACCACGCAGCACTGATGAGGACATGAAAGCCCCCTCCAGCCCTGGTTCCGTGCTGATCGTCGACGACGAACAAGACATCGTCCGTCCACTGGCTTTCCGCCTGGAAGTGGAGGGCTTCCGGGTCACGCTGGAACCAAACGGCCAATTGGGTTACGACCGGGCTGTCGCGGAAGCGCCGGACATCATCCTGCTGGACGTGATGATGCCGGGCATTGACGGCGTCACCCTCTGCCGCATGCTGAAAGAGCAAGAGTCCACGCGTCGCATCCCCATCATCATGGTGACGGCAAAAAGCAGGATGGGAGACGTCGAGGCGGCGTTCAACGCGCAAGCAGACGATTACGTTTCCAAGCCCTATGAATGGACCGAGCTCCGTCATAAAATCCGGAAGCTGCTTGGTTAAGCCCGTTGGGCTGAAGGCCTGGCCGCAAGCTGCGGGGCTGCGCAACAATCCACGGGGCACAAGTCATGGCTTGGCCCAAGATCGCCCAGAGCGCGGCGATGCCTCGATACAGGCGAAATGCGCTCCAGAATCAATTCGCGAATCATGCCGACAAAGTCCGGATGAGTCCCCACCGTTCCTGCCCGCACCAGGTTGAGGCCAATGTTTGAGGCGACCTGCCGCGCCTCTGTGTCGAGGTCAAAAATCACTTCCATGTGATCGGAGATGAATCCGATCGGCGCAACGACGGCATCTCGAACGCCTTTTTCGCGAAGCTGCCTGAGGTAGTCGCAAATATCCGGTTCCAGCCAGGGCTGAGTCGGCGGGCCGCTGCGGCTTTGCCAGACCAGGCGGTAGTCGTTGCGCCCCACGGCCTCGCCGACGAGCCGGCAAGCCTCATCCAGTTGGTCGACATATTTCGAGGACGCGGCCATCGACAAGGGTACGCTGTGGGCGGTGAAAATCAGCTCGGCCGTCCCGCGGCGTTCCATGGGAATCTTTGCGAAGGCGTCTTCGACGCGCTCGGCCATGGGTCCGATGAAGCCGGGGTGATTGTAGAAGGCCCGAATTTTGTCGACGGCCGGCGCGCCGGGGCCCACCGCGTTCTGCCCATCGGCGATATTGCCGCGATATTGCCGGCAACCCGAATAGGAGCTGTAAGCGGAGGTCACGAACGCCAGCGCACGCTTGACTCCGTCAGCACGCATTTGTCGCAGCGCGTCGGTCAACAATGGATTCCAGTTTCGATTGCCCCAATAGATCGGCAGGTTGGGGCCGTCCGCGGCGAACCTGGCCTGCAACGCGGCGATCAATTGGCGGTTCTGCTGGTTGATCGGGCTCACGCCGTCGAAGTGGTAGTAATGTTCGGCGACCTGCAGCATGCGTTCGCGAGGAACGTCGCGGCCTCGTAACACGTTCTCCAGAAAGGGGATCACCTCATCGCGGCCCTCAGGGCCGCCGAAAGAAACAAGGAGCAGTGCGTCGTAGGGCTGTTCGGCCATCGCTTACAGGGTCTAACTGTCATTGTCTCTGAAACCGGTCGGCGGGCCGACGTTGGTCTAGCTACAATCGGAGCGGAGCTAAACGTTGTGGGATTCCAGAGCATCTTGACCTATCTGCCTGAGCGTACTGAATCTCAAGAAGTTGTAGATTGTTCCGCACGGTGGGCGCGGGAGTGCAAAGCGAAGCTCGCCCTCGCCCAAGTTCTCACGCCGTTGCCGGTTTACCTCAGGCAGCCCACGTACGGATATCCGGCCCTGTCGGATACCTTGGAGCGGGAAGCCCAGGAAGCGTTGCAGGGCGTCGCGGCGCCGTTGCGCCAGAGCGGACTCGATGTCGCGACTGCAGTCCTAACAGGCAAGGCCCACGAAGAGCTTGTTCGCGAGGCGATTCGCGCCGGACACGACCTGGTGATCACGCCTGGGCATTCTGAAAGCGGCAGCGCTCACGCGACTTCAACGGCGGTACGGCTTTGCAGACTTTGCCCCGTGCCCGTATTAGCGATCAGCTCAGGCCATGCCAAACCTTTCCGCCGCATTTTGGCGACGGTGGATCCGCTGTCGCGAGACGATGAGGGGAAGGAACTCAACGAAAGAGTCATTGAGGCGGCTCTCGAAGTCGCTCGATTGGAAGGCGGAGAAGTTGCGGTCCTTTACGTTTGGGGCGAAGACTTGCCGCCGGAAAGTCTTTCTTCTCACGGGAAGGATCTTGAGCAGCTGGCTAAGTCCGCTTTGCACGACTTGCTTGAACCCTACGAGGAAGAGATCGACCCACAGGATGCCCTCTTGGAATTCGGCGACCCGTCCACGGCGATCTGCCGGGTGGCGACGGAGCAAGAGATGGACTTGGTTGTACTGGGGACCATCGCTCGCCGCGGCGTGCAGGCATTTTGGATCGGCAACACGGCGGAGAAGACGTTGACGAAACTCGAACTATCCGTCCTGGCAGTCAAACCATCGTCCTTCGTCTCGCCGCTCGATCCCCGCTCCTAGCCCAAGGCCTAACCTGGCATCGGCTCACCGGTCTGAAGTCGCCGGCGCGACTCTTATGCCGCGGCACAAAACGGAAAGCCCCGCCGTGTGGCGGGGCTACCGAAGCCTAATACGCTAGCCGAGGTTAACGGCGTTTGAGTGTCGGCCGTTCGTCCTCTTCAGGCTGATCATCGGAGGGCTCGCCTTCCACGGGGATCGTCTCGTCGGACGGATTCCGCCGCAGGGTGGGCTTGCCTTCTTCGTCCTTGTCGTCTTGTGACTTGGTCCTTTGAGTGAGCGAGGCCAAGCGAGCCTGCACTTCAAGGAACTCAGAGCTGGTGACCACGTACTGCGGCCTGGCCGGGAGGATCTCTTCGATGCGGGCCTGCGTCTGCGTAATGCGGTCGCCCGTCGGAGGATGGCTCGCAAACAACTTGGAGAGCGTGCCGGGCTTGCGCTTCTGGTCAGCAAGCAGCTTCTCGAAGAAGTCCACGAAGGAGGTCGGATCGTAGCCGGTCTTGTACATGTACTGCAGACCGAGCAAATCGGCTTCCGATTCCGCGCCGCGGGAGAACTGCAAGAATCCCATCGGGATGGCGAAGGAAGCAGCCTGGCGAATGCCGTAGCCGGTCCAGCCGCCCATGAAGATGAGCGGGATCGAGGCGTAGTTGATTAACTGTCCGCGAGTCGCTTGCTTGGTGCCGTGGCGGGCCGCGACGTGCGCGATTTCGTGAGCCATGACGCCGGCGAGTTCGGCTTCATTGTCGGCTCGCAGGAACAGGCCTGTGTTGACGAAGAAGAAGCCGCCGGGGAGCGCGAAGGCGTTAACCGATTCGTCGTCCACCAATTTGATCGTGAACGGCACCTTCGCATCGGAGTTGCGAACCAAGTTTTGACCGACACGATTGATGTACTCGGAGATGATCGGATCGTCGATGATGCGCGAGTTCCGCTCGACCTGTTGGGCCATGCTCTTGCCCAGGGCGATTTCCTTCTCAATAGAGTAGAAGTTGATGCCGCCGTCGACCTCGCGCTCGCCGATCGCGTCCGGATCCTTCTTGCCGCCCTTGTTCTTGTCTTCTTTGTCCGCGGCGTACGTTGGCAGGGCAAGGGCCAAGCTGAGAAGCGCCACAACGAGACGTTCCATCACAACCTTCATCGCTCGGATCCTCCTGCTACGTAATCCGCTATCAGTATAAGCCCCGGGGCTAGTCCGGTAAACTTCGAAGACCGGCCTCCCGAATGAACCTACCCGACTTCTTGGACGAGTTTCCCGTCCGCAACCGTTACATCTATTTGAATCACGCCGCGACCGGTCCGCTTCCGCGGCGATCGGCGCAAGCGATGCAAGACATGGCGACCGACCAGATGGAGGCGGGCGGCTTCAATTGGACGGGTTGGCTGGAGAGCGCAGCAGGCTTGCGCAAGGCTGCCGCGCGGCTTATCGGCGCGTCCGCCTCGGAGATCGCCATCACCAAGAACACCTCGGAAGGGCTCAGCTTCGTGGCCAACGGCCTGGACTGGCGACCCGGCGACATTGTCGTGGCGGTAAAAGGCGAGTTCCCGGCAAATTACTTCCCCTGGGCCAGGTTGGAACGGCGCGGCGTAAAACTGCGCTGGCTCGAGCTGCGGGACGGCTGCATCGACTTGGACGAGTTGGATCAGGCCTGCGACGGCGCGCGGCTGCTGGCGGTAAGTTTCGTGCAGTACCTAAGCGGCTTCCGCTTAGACCTCGACGCGGCGGGCGAGATCTGCGGACGGCGCGGCTGCTTGTTTGTCGTCGACGCCGTGCAGGGGCTAGGACTGTTCCGGATCGACGTCAAACGCAGCCGAATACACGCGCTCTCCGCCTCGGGCCACAAGTGGTTGCTGGGGCCTGAAGGCTGTGCGTTTTTTTACATTGATCACGAGTTCATGCCCCAGGTGGAGCCGGTCGAATTTGGCTGGACGAACGTTCAAGGCTTCCCCCAGCACAGCGTGCAGGACAATCTGCGCCGCGATGCCGGCCGCTACGAATGCGGCACCTTGAACACCATCGGCTGTTTCGGCCTGCGGGCGTCCATTGAATTGTTCCTGGAGGCGGACGCTGACGCGATTTCGGAGAGGGTCTTAGACCTCACCGATCGAATCGCGGACCACGTGTCCAATCGCGGCTTCGAACTTGGCGCGCCTCGCAAACCGTCGACCGGCTCCGGGATCGTCAGTTTTCGCAAGGACGGCGTCGACGCGGAGGCGACTCGGCAGCGGCTCGCCGCGGAGCGAGTCTCCGTGTCCGCGCGAAAGGGCTACATTCGTGCCTCGCCGCATTTCTATAACACCGAGACCGAAATCGAACGATTCTTGGCGCTGTTGTAAGGTCAGGGCTGAGCAGGCGGCTCAGCGCCTGGGGCCGCTTCGGCCGTCACGCCGGGGCGCGGAGGCAATTCGGTCAGGATGAGTTTCTCGGCGTCGGTCAGTACTTCGAAGGACTCATCAAGCGACTCGGGAGTAATCACGCCGCGCTCGCCGCGGGCCCCCAGAAGCATGGCCTCCAGGGCGTTTCCAAATGCCGACGCTTGGGTGAACTCCGGAAGTTCGGCGAACATCAGCGCCTTGAGGGTATCGGTGAGCCGCTCAGCCCAGAGCCTGGCGACCGCCTTGGGATCTTCGACTCCGGCCAGGATCAAGTCATCCGCGTTGGGCGTGACAATCGCGCGGGTACCGGTGCCGTCAGGCGCGGACTGAATAATCGTAGGATAGTCTCCGCTTTCGTCGAGCGTGATTTCCCGGCCTGGAGCGTCAACTAAATCCTGTATCGCGCCCTCCAGGTTCGCGACGATTTCCCGTGCACGGTCAGCGTTTCCGCCGCTGGCCAGCGGATCGCTGATTTGGAAGACGGCGACCTGATTGATCTTGATCGCGATCGGCACCCCTTCGGTTAAGCCGATGTTGGGCAACAGTTCATAGCTCACGTTTGGAGGAGGCAACTCGGTGGATGTCGCTCGTTGCTGGAGCCAGATTACGACGCCGACGACGGCCACAGCCAAGATGATGCTGATGATCGTCCTGGGCTTGCGCATGGTCTCGCCGAAGCCCGGCTTCGTCCCGGCGTCGTGAAACTCGAAATCCCCCTCGCGCCGCGGCCCCGAAGGATTCGATGTTGGAGTACTGTTGCTCATCTATCTAAGGAATAGAACCTAGATTCTAGCAGCGGATGCCGTCTCGAATTAGAGATTCCTCCGAAGCGCGTGCGGTTTCGGCGATCTTCAAACCTTTGTGCGACTTGGCCGCTGTCTCCCGCTGTTGTGCGGATCGCGTCCGTAAGCTTTCTCCGGACGGGGAATTAGGATAAGACGCTTATTGGCCCCCCGAGAACCCGCCGCGACACTCGAAACAGGCTGACAGCTAGGACGCCCGCCCGTCACGCGACGGTGCGGCGACATCGCCTGGGAGGTCTGCCGGCCGGAGGATACTTTGCCGAACGAGACCGAAACCACAGTCCGCCAACCCTCCATGGAAGAGACGCAGGAGTTGCCCGCTTTCCCTGCCCGTCCGGGCGGGAGCAGCGGCCCGGAGGGGGATTCGACAATTTCCGCGCAGTACAGGGCGTTGCAGGAGGCTCAGTTTCTACATGAGGAAACATTGCGCCAACTCCGCGGCGAGATCCAGGCTCAAAAGCAGAAAATTTCCGACATCGCCAACGACCAAGGATCAGCGCAACCTCCGGCCCGTCTCGACGCGATTCTATTGCGGCTCTCTGAGTTGGAAAGAAAGATCGGCGAAGACGCCACGGATCCGTTGATCAACGAGATTGCGCATCGCCTCGCCGCCTTGGAGAGCGCCGGCGGCCGCGGTCCGGACAGCCGGGTAGAACGCTTGTCGGAGCAGATCGAGGAGCTTCGGCGCAGAGCCGCTGCGCCCCGTACCGATCCGCGCACCGATGAGATGGCCTTGCGGATCGCTTCGGTCGAGGGATCTTTACGCCGCGCGCAACAAGCGTTTGACAGCGAAGCCCTGAGCGGCCAGATCCAGGAGTTGCAGGTCGCTGCGCGCGAAACCTCCGAAAAGGCGACGGCGGAACTCGCGGAACTGCGCAAACAGCTGGCGGAAGTGCAAGCTCAAGCCCAGCCTGATTGGTCCGGCAGGTTCGATCAGCTTGAGAGCCGGCTGGCGCAAGTCTCGGAGAAGAGCGAGATCGAAGAACTCGCGTCCCGCCTGGCACAGCTTGAACAGTCCGAACCGGACGATCAGAACGCTGCACGGTTCGAGGCCGTGTCCCAAAAAGTTGAGGCACTGGCCGCCAAGCTGGAAGACGCGGCGGACACCGGCCTTCTGACGGAATTACGCGGGAAGGTGGCGGAACTGGAGAGCGAGATTTCGAACTCCTCGCCGGGACCGCTGATGGACGCGTTGTCCGCTCGCCTCGACCAACTGCAGGAAGCCGTTGAAGCGCAGTCGGCGTCCAGCGCCGTGCAGGCTTTGCAACAGCGTCTCGCCGCGTTGGAGTCGCGGAACGAGCAGTCCCCGGACGCAGGCGAGGCGATTCACGAACTGCGCCAGCGCTGCGACGCGCTGGCGGAACGCTTCTCGACTATTCCCGGAGTCGACGTTTACGACAGCCGCATTGCGGCGATCGAGTCCAAGCTGAACGAATTGCCGGCTGGCGGCGCCGGCTTGCAGGAGCTGCGTGAAAAGCTGGCGGCCATCGAGAAATTCGGGCGCGGGGACAGTGACGGCAAACTGGCTGAGCTCACCGCTCGGCTGCGGGCCCTTGAGCTGCAAGCAGAACCGTCGGATTCGTCCGCCAGTGAAGCTAGGATCGATCGCCTGTCGAGCAGGCTTGACCATCTCGAACTCACCGGCGGTTCGAGCGGGCTGACCAATCAGATCAACGAACTGCGCGAACGGGTCGCCGGCCTGACCAGCCAACTCCGCGTGGGATCGGCGGAACCGGCTCCCGAAGCGATTACCGAAATCAGCGAACGGCTCGCATTGTTGGAGTCTGCGACTCCCACAGCCCTGCAACGAATCGAAGTTCTTGAAAAGCGCCCAACGGTCGCGGGCAGCGACCAGGCGGATGCCATCGCTGAACTTCGGCAACGGGTCGACCAACTGGTGAATGCCGGCGGCTCCGACGGCAGTGCCACCGCCGATATCCTGCACGAGATCGGCTTGCGCGTTCAGGCCCTCGAACGCAACGGCGACAGCGGCCGGGGCGGTTCGGCCGCGGCCAGCGACGAATTGCACGAGCGGATTGCGCGCCTTGAGGCGAAGATCGCAGAGAACGGCGGAACCTCGCGCTCCGACCTACAGAGCATTGTCGAGCGGCTGAGTTATCTAGAACAATCGAGCGGCGCTCCGTCGGGCGAACCAGGCGCACCGCCTTCGCAGATCCTGGAGCAACTCATCTCCCGCTACGAAGAGATCGACGGGCGCTTAGCCCTGATGGAAGAACGCGGAGCAGGGCCTGCCGGCGGCGGCCGCAGCTCCCAGACGATCAACAGCGCGATAGCGGAATTGGCCGAACTTCGCGCACAGCTCAAGGAGCTTCAGCAGAACGGCGCCGGTCCGGGAGTCTCGGAAAACTTCTTAGGCAAGCTCGCCGAGAAGATCTCTTCGGGAATCGCCGGTTCCGAAGTGAAGGCGATCCAAATGCAGATGTACGTGGTGTACTTCTTCTTGGCGCTGATCGGGTCTATCGCCCTGAGCTCTTTCTTCATGCAATAGCCCCATTC
>CAMPKL010000092.1 GCA_946887065.1 uncultured Bryobacterales bacterium | reverse complement strand
AGAGTTGCTGAACGAACGGCAAGCGTCGAGCCGGGCGAGTGGATCAGCGGAAGAGGCTGGATTGAAGCGCGCTGGGAGCCGCCGGCGTTTCCAACTCGACAGGATCTCGACGCGGTTTCGCCGGAGAACCCGGTGTGGCTGACGCGTGTGGATGGACATGCGGGAGCCGCCAACTCGGCTGCGTTGAGGATCGCGGGCATCCACGAGCGGACGGCCTCTCCAGAAGGCGGCGAGATCGTTCGCGACGCGAAGGGCAGTCCCACGGGGATGCTCTTGGACCGGGCGCAGGAACTGGTCACCAAGCACATCCCGAACCCGCCTCCCGAAGCCCGCAGGCAAGCGCTGAAGATGGGCGCGGAGTATTCGGCAAGAATGGGCTGGACACAACTTTCGATTGCCGGCGCGAAGTGGGATGAGATCGCCATGCTGCATGCGCTGCTGGAAGACGGCGAACTTCCCATACGAACTTACGCGGCCGTGCCAGGGCCTGGACCGGAAGCGGATCGCTTGTTGCACATCGGCGTCCAATCGGAAGACCCACGGCTCGTCGTTCGAGGCATCAAGGTGGTGATGGATGGAGCATTGGGGTCGCAGGGAGCGGCGTTGCTGGCGCCATACGAAGACCGTGCAGGCTCGGGCATCGTCATGCACCAGGAAGATGAGTTGGCGGCGATGTTCGATGAAGCGTTGCGGCGCGGAATACAGGTGGAGACGCACGCCATCGGCGACATGGCCAACCGGCTGACATTGGATTACTACGAGCGAGCGTTTGAACGAGTGCCGCGGCGGGATCGACTGGTCGTTGAACCGCGTTGGCGAGTGGAGCATGCGCAGATTCTCAGCCCGGAGGACGTACCGCGGTTCGCGAAGCTCGATGTGATCCCGTCGATGCAGGCGTCGCACGCGCTTACTGATCTGCACTTCGCGTTGAGGCGGTTGGGACCGGAGCGGCTAAAAGGAGCGTACGCTTGGCGCAGCTTGGTTGATTCGGGCGTCGTGATAGCCGGCGGCAGCGATGCACCCGTGGAGAAGGGCGATCCGATCATCGAGTTTTACGCGGCAGCGGTGCGCAAGGACCTCGACGGCGGCGCCGGAGAACACTGGCATCGCGAGGAGCGGCTGGAACGGGAAGAGGCGTTGAAGATGTTGACGGCGTGGGCGGCCTACGCGACATTCCAAGAAAATCAGCGCGGCACGATCGAAGTCGGCAAGTGGGGAGACTTGACGTTGCTGTCGCAGGACATTCTGACCGTGCCGGAAGAAGAGATTCTCAACACAAAGATAGACTTGACGGTGGTTAACGGCCAGATTGTCTACCGCAGCCGGTAGCCTACAGCCGCGGCATGCGGTCAAAGATGGGGGGCTTCCAGGAGTCGATGCCTTTGGCTTTTACCTTGCGTTTGTAGACCTTGTCGCTAACGGTGACGTAGAGGATGTCGCGGTTGGGGCCGCCAAAAGCGACATTGGAAATGTGCTTCCGCTGGGGCGGCTCGAGAATGAGATGGACGCGGCCGCCGTCGGGGTCGGCGATCTGCACTCCCATCTCGGTTGTGACGTAGAGCAGACCGGTGCTGTCGATCGCGATGCCGTCCGCGCGGCTTCTGAGTGCGCCGTCGGATAGATGCAAGTGAGTGAACTCTTGCTTGTGCGCTAACGAGCCGTCGGGCTGGATCTGGAAGGAATAGACGAAGCGGCCGTCGGTATCGGACACGTAAAGAAATGTTTGGTCGGGACTGACGGTGATTCCGTTGGGCCGGCTGATGCCTTCATCGACCGTGCGGGCTTGCCCGGCGGCATTGACGTACCAGACCTTCTTGTTCTGCGGGTCAGTGAAGTAGTAGTCGCCGTTCGCGAGCACGACGATGTCGTTAGACTCCACGCCGTCGACGAGGACCTCTTTGGCGCCGGTCTTCGTGTTGTAGCGGACGATTTGTTTCGCGCCGCCGGCACAGGCGTACAAAAGGCCGTCGGGGCCGAACATGAGTCCGTTGGCGTTGCCGGTGTTCTCGGCGAATAACGTGACCTTGCCGTCTAGACCGATCTTGTGGATGAGGCTGCGGCGCAGGTCGGTGAAGAACATATCGCCAGCGTCGTTGACGGCGGGTCCTTCGGTGAATTCATGCCCCTCGCTGACGAGTTGCCAGTCTTCGCCGGGAACGACGACATCGACGCGGCGCTTGGGCGTGACGCCGCGTTTGATGGGCTCAGGATAGTCGCGCCAAAGCCAGGTGAGCACCTCGGGCATGATGAGACCGAGGTCGCGGCCGCTGTGTCCGCCCTCGCCCCAGGAGTGGTGGACATCGTAGCCGGCCCACTTGAGCGATGAAAGCATGGCGAGATTGGCGAGCCACCAGTTGCCGCCGTAGATGTCTTGATCGTTGGAGCCGTCTTGCAAGAAAACACGGATGGGCTTGGGCTCGGCTTTGCGGATCAGGTTGATGAAAGAATCGCCGCCGCGAAGAGAAACGAAAGTGCCGATGCCGCTGACAACGCGTCGGAATGCGTCGGGACGCTCCCAGGCGACGTTGAAGGCCGCTATGGCGCCGCTGCTGGTACCGGCGATGGCGCGGTCATTGGGATCGTTGGAGAGGTTATAGCTTTTAGCGACTTCCGGCAGGATCTCTTCGATTAGGAAGCGGGCATAGCGGTCGCCCAGGCCGTCGTACTCGAACGAGCGATTGGCACGCGCCCAAGCACCCTCCCTAACCGGGGGAACACTGCCGGGCGGCGCGAAGATGCCGATTTGGACGGGGACCTTGCCTTGATGGATGAGGTTGTCGAGCACGGTGGGCACGTGCAGGCTGTTCTCGGCGAGCCGCAGGCCGTCGTTGACGACGAAGACGGGCGTCGGCTTTGCGGCATCGTACTGTTGCGGGACGTAGAGGTGATATTCGCGCACCGTGCCGGGGAAGATTTCGCTGCGCCACTCGAAGGGTCCCAGGACTTGGCCCTTGGGGACGCCGGGTTGCGGCAGAGAGTCAGCAGGCAGCGGCTGCTCTGGTTGCTGAGCGTGCGCTAGCCCGCCGAGGGCGAATAGGAATCCGGCAAGAAGTAGATGGCGCATGACGAGGTCGTCCTCCGCTGTATTGTGAACTAGTCTTCGTCTTCTTGGGCGCTGGCTAGGCGGTTGATGACCGAGAGATCTTCGAGCGTGGTGATGTCGCCGGTGACCTTGTCGCTAGTGACGATCTCGCGTAAGAGGCGTCGCATGATTTTGCCGGAACGAGTCTTGGGTAGGCCTTCGCTGAAGCGAATTTGCTGAGGGCGGGCGAACTTGCCGATCTCTTGGGCGACCCATTCGCGCAGCTCGGAGTTGAGCGCGTCGGTGGGGTCATTGCCTTGCTTGAGCGTGACGAACGCGACCACGGCTTGGCCGGTCTGTTGGTCGGGCTTGCCGATGACGGCGGCCTCGGCCACGGCGGGATGGCGCACGAGCGAAGATTCCAACTCCGCCGTTGAGAGCCGGTGACCGGAGACGTTCATGACGTCATCGACGCGACCGAGGACCCAGATGTAGCCGTCTTCATCGCGGCGGGCGGCATCGCCGACGAAGTAGCAGCCGGGGATCTGGCTCCAGTAAGTCTGGACGAAGCGGTCGGGATCGCCGTAGAGCGTGCGGAACATCGCCGGCCAGGGCTGCTTGATTACCAAGTATCCCTCGCCGCCGTTGGGGACGGAATTACCCTTCATGTCGACGACGTCGGCTTGAATTCCCGGCAAGGGAAATGTTGCCGAACCCGGTTTGGCCGGCGTCGCGCCCGGCAGAGGCGAGATCATGATCGAGCCGGTTTCGGTTTGCCACCAGGTATCGACGACCGGACAGCGGCTGCCGCCGATGACGCGGTAATACCATTCCCAGGCCGAAGGGTTGATCGGCTCGCCGACGGAGCCCAACAAGCGCAGGGATGAAAGATCGTGCTTGGCGGGATGTGCATCGCCCCACTTGATGAAAGCCCGGATAGCGGTCGGCGACGTGTAGAGGATGTTGATTTTATGCTTCTCGATGATTTCCCAGAAGCGATCGAACTGAGGGAAGTCAGGGGCGCCTTCATACATCACCGTGGTCGTGCCGGCGAGGAGAGGACCGTAGACGATGTAGCTGTGTCCGGTGACCCAGCCGACGTCGGCGGCGCACCAGTAGATGTCATCTTCACGGATGTCGAAGACCCACTGCATGGCGGCTGAGATCTGAACCTGGTAGCCGCCGGTGGTGTGAACAATGCCTTTGGGTTTGCCTGTGGTACCGGAAGTGTACAGGACGTAGAGTGGGTGTTCTGCGTCGAGTTCGACGGCTGGGCAGTCATCGTCGACATCGGCGATGAGCGAAACCCAAGAGTGATCGCGGCCGGCTTGCATCGTGACGCCCTGCTTGGTCCGTTCATGGACGATGACGTTGGAGACGCCGGGGCAATCGACGAGAGCGTCATCGACGGCCTGCTTCAAGGGGACGACTTTGCCGCGGCGGTAACCGCCGTCGGCAGTGATGACGAGCGTGGCGTCGAGATCGAGGATGCGAGTCTTGAGAGCTTCGGCCGAGAATCCGCCGAAGACGACCGAATGGGGGACGCCAAGCCGGGCGCAGGCCAGCATGGCGATAGGCAACTCGGGAACCATCGGCATGTAGATGATGGCGCGGTCGCCGGTTTTGTAGCCGAGCTTCTTGATCGCGTTGGCGAAGCGAGAGACGTCGCTGGTGAGCTGCTCGTAGGTGAGGGTGCGTGGGTCGCCGGGTTCGCCTTCCCAGACGATGGCCGGCTTGTCTTTGCGGCCGTTCTCGACGTGGCGGTCAAGGCAGTTGTACGCCATGTTCGTCTTGCCGCCGACGAACCACTTATAGAAAGGGGCTTCGCTGGAGTCGAGAGTTTTTTCCCAGGGCCGAAACCAATGGATGTTTTCGCCGGCGATACGAGCCCAGAACGCTTCCGGATCGGCCTTGGCCTCATCGAACATCCGTTGGTAGGCGTCCATGCCGCTGATGCGGGCGTTGGCGGCGAATTCAGCGGAGGGGGGATAGAACTTCTCAATGGGCATGGACTTCACTGGGCCGACTGGACGGCGATTTCACAGCATACAACACGGGGTCGCGGAAGCACTGTGAGACAAAAAAGGGGCCTCGCGTTAGCGAAGGCCCCGACCCAATCGAAAATCTGATGGAGGTTAGTTCAGAACGACCATGCGCGAGCTGGCTCTCATGGCGAAGCCATTCGTACCGTCTGAGAACAGAAGCTTGCCGAGCACCATCGAAAACGGGTAGGTTGCCTGAACCGTCACGAAGCTGCCGATCTGGTTGTTGGGCGCATAGGTGGGCGTCACCGTGACATCGCCGGGGCTTAGCCCAATCGCTTGGGCGCGGACCCGCGCAATGATCTGGTCGTTGGTGACGGAGTTATTCGCTCCATGCACCATGGCGTAGCGCGCCCCTTCGCGCGTGGCATGGGCCAACGTCGTGTAGACCCACAGTGCACGACCGAACTCGAACATGCCGGCCATCATCGTTATGAAGAGGACGAACACGAGCGAAAACTCGACCATGCTCTGGCCTCTGCGAGAACCGAAGCGTTCGTTGCGGGAGCTATTGATCTGGTTTGACATTTTCAATTGGGAAACCTCCGTCTATTGCACGCGGACCCAACGACGCATGTCGATGCTGGTCGTCTGCGGGATACCGGGGTACCAACCCAGCGTGGTAAAGCTCTTTTGAACGCGAGCTCTCATATACACGCGGGGGGCGCCGTAGCCTGGGCAGTTGGTGGTGCAGGGATCGATAATCGAACCGTCAGGGCAATCGCAATACCGATCCGCGGAAATGGTCTTGCCGTCCACTTCGGTGGAGTCGTTGTCCGCGACGGTGGCCATTCCCGCGTAATCGCCCGCGTAGCGAATATTCTGGGCTCCATAGAACGAACCGGCGGCCGCGGCGTTGCTGGCTATCGTGGTCTCAAAGAAGAGACGGCTAAAGTCAACGGCCGCCATCACTAGTACCAACAGCACTGGTGCACCGATGGCGAACTCCACAATCGCGTTGCCGCGCTGAGATTTGAATAGACGCTTAAAAGGATGACGCATGGGAATTTCCTTGTTACTCAGTCAGGGCGACGCGGAAGATCGGCGGCGCGGTGCTTGGGTCGGTCGGCTTTTTCAAAAAGCGCAGGCCGCTGTTGCCGATAAACTCGACGGTATCCCCGATGACCATGGCCCATTCGTTGACTGCACTGGAATTCCCTGCAAACTGAATGTGCTCGTTGCGGAAGTAGATGGCTCCAGTGAAAGTCGAGGTTGACGTTCCTTCAATGTGGTTACCGGGATTCCAGCTTGGGTTGGAGCGAGCCCCATAAAAGAGGATGCCCTGGTACGGACCCGAAGTCGGCGCGCTCAGGTTTACAAAGGCGTTACCGTTGATGTTGACGCCGTTCGCCTGGTTACCTGGGTTGTTGACGATGTAGAACATTACTCCGTCACCGGAGATCGTGCCTCCCGTCCAGTGCATGCCGGACGTAACGCAGTAGATGCCTGGCTGGAACTGATAATTACCACCGTTGATGTTGAGCAAAGCACCGTTGTATCGGCCTGGCCAGTAGTTGATTCCGGTGCGGCGGCCGGCAGGCATACTGGCGCAGTCTGGTTCCGGCAGAGTCGCCAGCGGATCCGGGATCGGGGGCAGTCCCTCGTCCATGCCACCTGAAAAGTTGAAACACGTGCCGTTGGCTTGCCCTGAAATTCCGGCCCAAGTAGCGGTGATACAGCCGGTGCTGGATGGCGAGTTCAGTGCATTGCTGGCTGAGGAATTAGAGTAGACGCCGCAATCGGCTTCAACCGTGGTGTTGCCCTGCACATTGAAGGCGGCGGAAGCAGTCGTATTTAGGGCGACCAGGCAGGGGTCGCCGCCCCAGACCATGCCGCCGACAGAACGAACACGAACGGTGGCCTGCTGGCGGTTCACGACCCGCATAAAAGTGCTGGGCACCGTCTGTTCAATGATGACTTCGACAAAGTTCGGGTTTGCGGAGTTCGGGCCCGTAGCGGGAGGCGAGTTGACGGTGATGATCGAGTTGTCGACATCGTAGCCGTTCAAGCCCGCGTCGTAGCGTGCAGCAGGATCGAGGTTGTTTGCTAAGTCTCGGTTGCCTCGGCGCATTTCCTGAATAGCGCCAAACACCCCGGCGTCTGCCGCGGCCTGCATATGACGCTTTTCGAAATAGATACGGCCCCCATCAAACACCAGTCCCAACAGCGCCAGCATCGTGCCGAACGCAATCGTGAGGATGATCGCGGTTTGGCCGCGCTTGCCCAGCGGCCCATGATGCCTGCCGGTTACGCTGCTCTCAGTTGCTTGTGTACACATTCGATGCACTCCTTGACCACGACTCGCGGGGAACGGTCGTTTCGGCTCCTGTCCGAAGTACGGCAATGTCAGTATTCCAGAGGGCGCCGGGGCCCTCAACTGGGAGATTCACTCGCGTGGGAGCCTAAGCGAGCGAGAAAACTATAGGACACGCGAGCCGCAAAAACACCTAGGCAAAGGCTAAGGAGGCCGTCTCAATACTAAGGGTGATCGGAGCCGGAGAGGGCTCGGCGCTTTGCTATCGTAGCCTCTAATGCGCGATCCAAAGGGCTTACGCTCGCACTCGTGGTTCCACGGCAAGGGGTACTATAATTTCGCCCGCCGCGCTTGGTTGAGGGCGGAAGGCTTCGGTCACAACATTTTCGAAGACAAGCCGATTATCGGCATTTGTAACTCGTGGTCGGAGTTGAATAACTGCAACGTCCACTTGAGGGGTCTCGCCGAGGCCGTCAAGCGGGGCGTTTGGGCGGCCGGCGGCGTGCCCTTGGAGTTCCCGACGATCTCGCTCGGCGAGATGTTCATGAAGCCGACGACGATGATGTTCCGCAACCTGATGGCGATGGACGTCGAAGAGTCGATCACAGCGAACCCGATCGACGGCGTCGTGTTGCTCGCGGGCTGCGATAAGACGACGCCGGCGCAGCTGATGGGCGCGGCGTCAGCGGATGTCCCGGCGATCATGGTGACCGGGGGGCCGATGTTGGCGGGCCGTTGGGGCAAGCAGACGCTGGGATCGGGGACCGACGGGAGACGTCTATTCGACGAGTACCGGGCCGGGCGCATCGGCGACGAGCAATTGGCTGAGATCGAAGGATGCCTTTCGCGCAGCCACGGGCACTGCACGGTAATGGGGACGGCATCGACGATGGCGTCAATGGCGGAAGCGATGGGCATGACGCTGCCGGGGGGAGCTGCGATCCCAGCGGTCGATTCGAGGCGCGCGGTGTTGGCGGAGGAGAGCGGCCGGCGCATTGTGGAAATGGCCTGGGACGGACTGAAGCCCTCGGCGATCATGACGCGGAAGGCGTTGGAGAACGCGATTCGGGCCGACATGGCAATCGGCGGCTCCACAAACGCCGTGCCGCACTTGCTGGCTATTGCGCGACGTCTGGGGGTGGATCTGAGGCTGGCGGATTTTGACCGGATATCACGCGAAACTCCGTTGATCGCGAATATGAAGCCGTCCGGCGAGCACGTGATGGAGGACTTCTTCTACGCCGGGGGGCTGCCGACGGTCATGAAGGCGTTGCTGCCGCTGCTGCATGGCGATGCGTTGACGGTTAACGGCAAGACGCTGGCTGAAAATCTCGAAAAGGCGCCGGAGCCGGACCAGGACGTGGTCCATTCGTTGGATAGCCCGATTCATAAAGAAGGCGGCACGGCCATTCTCTATGGAAATATTTGTCCCGAGGGCGCCGTGTTCAAGCAGTCCGCGGCTTCGCCTCACTTGTGGAAGCATCGCGGCAAGGCGGTGGTGTTTGAAACGCGGCAAGAGATGCTGGAGCGGATCGACGACCCAGATTTGGACGTGGACGAGAACTCGGTATTGGTGATGAAGAATGGCGGACCGATCGGCGCCCCCGGTTTCCCGGAGTGGGGCCACATTCCGATTCCCGCCAAGTTACTCAAAGGCGGCGTGAAGGACATGGTGCGCATCTCGGATGCGCGCATGAGCGGCACGAGCTTCGGCGCGGACGTGCTGCATGTGTCGCCGGAGTCCGCGATCGGGGGGCCGTTGGCGGCGGTGCAAACAGGCGACGAGATTGAATTGAACGTGGAAGAGCGGCGTCTCACGCTGCTGGTTGATGATGAAGAAATTCAGCGACGACTGGCCGCGCGAAAACCGCAGGCGCCGCATTACAAGCGGGGCTACGGCAAGCTATTTTTGGATAACGTGACCCAGGCACATGAAGGCTGTGATTTTCGCTTCCTGCACAAGGACGCTGACTAGCCCGCGCGACGCGAGTTAGTCGGCAACTCTTCCACAACCTTGGGGCTCGCTTTGGGCGCCAAGTGAGGCACGCCGCCGGACTCGACCCACTTCACGCCGTCCGCGGTAATCGAATAATCGCCCGCGTTGGATGTTTTTATGAGACCGCACTCGCGGAGGAACCAAATGGGAAACTCCAGGTCATCGATGCGGCAATGAATGGCCTTGGCAACCTCCGCGCGCCCTAACTCTATATTTCGCGGGTTGGTGATCAAGACGTCATACAGCGCGGACACGACAGC
>CAMPKL010000091.1 GCA_946887065.1 uncultured Bryobacterales bacterium | reverse complement strand
CATCCAGTAGCGATCCGGTGTCGCGCCGAAGAAGCGTTCGGCGAGATTCGCTATGCCGACAGTTTGGTCGACAACAAAGTACCCGACGATCGCTCCGATCGCGGCCGCCTGGCGCAATGCCCAGGCCCAGCGTCTGTAGGTTAGGTAATTCCGAGACGCGCGGAATACGCGCAGAGAATCGGCGGCCCCCAACGGCGCATCCGGCTCGGCGGGCGTGCGCAAGACGTCCAGCAATAGTCGCTCGATCATCGTCATGGCTGGTCGGCGTTTGTGGATCGCTGGCGCCCTTCAAGCGCTTGGCGGATGCCGCGCAGCTCAGTAGCGACGGCGCGCAGCAAGTCCGCTAATTCCCCCGGCTCGCCGGCGGCGCCAGGCTCGGCAACTAGAGCTGCTGTCGTCGCGCCACGCATCCTGCTGTAGAGGAAGTCTCGAACTTCTAGGAAGTTTTTGACGCCCTCGATCGTCATCTCCGCGTCCGAGCTGCCGCTCGCGGTCTGTATCTCGATCTTCGCCAAGCCCAGCCAGCGCTCCACAATGTTGCTATGCAGATGGATGTCTTGAATGCGGGCAAATGTCAGGTTGACCTCGCGCCGGAACAGGATGCCCCAACTCATCGAGACGCCTTCGTCATCGAAGCGGTACCGCAGCGTTTTGTAGCGAAAGAAATCGAGAAGCAGCACAACGAAGAAACCCGGTCCGCCCCGCAAACAGGCGATCAGGTAGTATGCCATCAACGACTGATCAGGCCGTTCGATCGCGCGGATGCTTGCTGGAACGCTCATACCTTGAATCCGATAGATACGCGTCGCTTGCAGCCCGGGTTCCCCGACTAGCCGAACGAATCCCGTAAGAACGCTGTCAGAAACAACATCAGGACGCCCGAGAGCACGATGATCAGCGGCACGAGCAGTATCCGCTCGTACGGTTGCGACGTTCGGTTGGACTCAACTCGTCCCCAGATGGCGGTGCTGACGGCGATCATCGCCGCGGCGGCCATGCACACCAAGAAGTACCCAGCCGCGATCGCGCCGTCGGCCAGTCCGCCGCCCCTACCCGTCATCGTCCGCGGCAAGATGAACGCAAGGGCCACGAAAATCGAGGCGGCAATGGCGGCGATACGCCCAACCTTGCGCATGGGACTCACCGCGGCCATTGTCGCACGCCTGGGCCGGCGTGATACGCTGCGGACGTTATGCGCCGAATCCTCCACGCCTTGCTTCTTCTTGTCGTTGCCGCTGCTTCCGCCCAGCAGCCGTCACGCGACGCCCTGCGCCAAGAGGCCGGCGAACGCGCGGCCGCTCAGGCCAAGCTGGTCCAGACGATCACCGATTCGATCTTCAGCTTTTCCGAACTCGGTTATCAGGAGATCGAAACGGCGCGCTACGTCACGGGAATCCTGCGTGACAACGGCTTCCGCATCACCGAAGGCTTAGCCGGAATGCCAACGGCCTTCGTCGCGGAGTGGGGCCAAGGCTCTCCCGTCATCGGCCTGATGGCCGACATCGACGGGTTGCCCGAGACCTCGCAGAAGCCCGGCGTCGCCTATCACGATCCGCTCATCCCCGGCGGACCCGGCCACGGCGAAGGCCACAACGCCGGTCAAGCGGTGAACGTGACCGCGGCGCTAGCGGTGAAGGCGGTGCTGGAACGCCACAATCTTCCCGGCACGATTCGCGTTTACCCGGGCGTCGCCGAGGAGTTGCTGGGCAGCCGCACTTATATGACGCGGGACGGTCTGTTCAAGGACCTCGACATCATGTTGAGCTGTCATGTCGGCTCGGACTTTTCCACGAACTGGGGTCAACGCGGGCTGGCGCTGGTCTCGACCCAGTTCAGCTTCCATGGCACGAGCGCCCACGGCGCGGGTTCGCCCTGGCGCGGCAGGAGCGCCCTCGATGCGGTGGAGTTGATGAACATCGGCTGGAACTTCCGCCGCGAGCACCTACGGCTCGAACAGCGCTCCCACTACGTCATCCCCCACGGCGGCGATCAGCCCAATGTGGTTCCGCCCGAGGCGACGGTTTGGTACTTCTTCCGCGAGACGGATTACAAGAACGTGAAGGAGCTGCATGCCCTCGGCCAGAAGATGGCTACCGCCGCGGCGATGATGACCGACACCACGATGACCGAGCGCGTCATCGGCGCCGCCTGGGACGGCCACTTCAACAAACCGCTCGCCGAATTGCTGCACGAGAACATCGAGCGCGTGGGCATGCCCGAGTGGAGCGATGCCGACCAAACCTTGGCCAAGGCTGAGCAGCGCGAACTCGAGCAGGAAGAGCGAGGCTTGTCCACGAAGGTCGACGAGCTGGATGGTCCGGCCGAATCCTCCAGCGGCTCCGACGATATCGCCGAAGTCAGTTGGACCGTACCCACCGTGAACCTGCGCTACCCCTCGAACATTCCCGGCGCCACCGGCCACCATTGGTCTTCCGGCATCGCCATGGCCACGCCGATCGCCCACAAGGGGGCACTCGCCGGAGCTGCGGCGCAGGCGATGACCGCCATGGAGTTGTTCGCCGACCCCTCGTTGGTCCAGCAAGCGAAAGACTACTTCGCCGAACAAACCAAAGACGTCCAGTGGCAATCCTTGATTCCCGCCGACACCGCTCCGCCCATCCACTTCAACAAAGACAAAATGGATCGCTACCGGCCCGAGCTAGAGAAGCTGCGCTACGATCCGGCACGCTTCGACACGTACCTTGAGCAGTTGGGGATTCAGTATCCGACGATCCGAGAACATGCACGCTAAGCGCCGGATCTGACTGGCTAGTTTTTCTTTTCGGTGAAAGCGCCCCGGCCATGGTCTGAGGATACGAACACGGTGCGGTCCCGAGAGTTGCGGTGAGTTGTGACAATTCGCGCCTCGGGCATTCGGCGATCGCGGGCGCGGTTTCTATACTGAATGCCATGGCGAGTCGGGGCGTCGCACTTCTGTTCACATTGTTGTTGGCCCAAGCTGCACTAGCCGAAAACTGGCCGCAGTGGCGGGGACCCGGCAGCAGCGCAATCTCCGCCGAGACGGATCTGCCCATTGAGTGGAGCGCGGATCAGAATATTGCTTGGCAGACGGATCTGGCGGGGTTCGGCGTATCGTCGCCGGTCACTTGGGGCGACTACGTATTTGTCACATCGCAGGTCGGGGCCACGCCCATTCGCGGCGGCTCGTTCCCGAATTTGGCGCGAGCCGAGCCAGACCTGGCGCGCCGCGAGAATGCGATTCGCGGCGAAGACGGCGGCGGCCAGGTCTTGCTCGTGGTCGAAGCTTTCCGCCAGTCCGACGGCACTCGCGCTTGGGAGTTCCGCGCCCGGGCTACCGGCAGCTATCCACCCTTGCACGAAAAGCATAACCTGGCCACGCCAACTCCGGTCGTCGACGGCGAACGCGTCTACGCTTGGTTCGGCAACGGACAAGTCTTCGCTTTGAACTTCGACGGCGAATTGCTTTGGAAGCGCCACCTTGGCGAAGAGCGCCAACCGTGGACCAACGACTGGGGCCACGGCAGTTCACCCACGCTCTATGATGGCAAGTTGATCTTAATGGTCGATCACCGGGATGAGGCCTATATCGTGGCCTTCAATGCGGAGACGGGCGAGCAGGAGTGGTTCATCGACCGCGGCTCGGATCGCGTCTCGCACAGCACGCCGGTCATCGTGCCGCATGAGGGCGGCGACGAAATGATTGTAGTCTCCAGCCGCCGCGTCGACGCCTTCAACCCTCTTAATGGCCAACCGCTGTGGCATCTCGGCACGGAGAGACAAACGCCGATCCCCAGTCCCGTGCATCACGGCGGCTTGCTCTATCTGGTGCGCGGCTACCGCAACAGCGACTTCTATGCGATCAAACCAGGCGGACGCGGCGACATCGCCGGCACGGAGCACATTCTTTGGCACGCGCCGCGCGGAGCTTCCTATGCGGCGTCGATGCTCCACTACGACGGCTTGGTATACGTGACGAATGACGTGGGCGTCGTCATGTGCAGCGACGCCAAGACGGGCGAGCGCGTTTGGCAGCATCGCCTAGGCGGCATCTTTTTCGCGTCCCCGGTGGCGGCAGACGGGAACATCTATATTGCCAGCGAGACGGGAGAAACCTACGTCCTTAAGGCGGGTCGCGAGCCGGTCGTCATTGCCACGAACGACATCGGCGAGCGGCTGGTGGCCTCTCCGGCGATATCGAACGGCAAGATCTTTCTGCGCAGCGACGGCAAACTATTTGCTGTCGCGGACTAGCGCGCGAATGCCGAATACTAACACCGGCAGCAGCAGGAATATCCAAAAGCCCCAGGTGATGAGGCCATAGCCATCGGCGATCAGGGCGACCAAGCCAAAACGGTCAGCGAGCCACACGGCGGTGACAAGCACCGCTGCGCCGACTGCCAGTCGCTGCCGCCGCGTCATCTCATGACCCTTCTCGCGCCAGGCGCCGGCGAGGCGTTCGTTGAAGCCGTGAATCGTACCCGTGCCGGTTTCAATGAAGGTGCCGAAGAGGATGATTTGGAAGAGCAATTGAAACGCAGGCCAGTCGAGCTGCCCGAGGACGAAATTCGCCGGAATCGATTCTTCGACGATCGATGGATAATAGGCCAGCAGCGCGGTATAGATCATCATGCCGGGGAACATCGCGATGCCCCCTGCGAGGAAGCCTGCCGTGATGGCCTGGCGTCGCGTCTGGATGTGCCGCACGACGAACAGCATCACGCTAAGGCCTGCCAGATTGTATCCGGCGTATCGGACGCCCGCTAACAACCATTGCGCCTCGGGATCCCATATGACGGCGTTTCGAACGATTTCTTCCGACTGCGTCTGCAAGACGAGCACGATCATCAGCAAATAGAAGCCGTAAAGCAGAAAGGACCAAACGGAGAAGACTTGCTCGATCAACGTGCTGCCCCAGAAGACCAATAAGACGGTCACGGCGATGGCCAGCAACGTTCCGACGATGGGCGCCGCGCCGGACATCTCGTGCAGCAATTCACCGGAGGCCGAGCCGACGACCGCGACGGTAAGAATCATCGAGAGAATTGCTAAAACGTCGACGGCGACCCAGGCACGGCCGAGTAAGGCTTTTGAGAACGTACGGTAGTCGTAGTTTCGGCCGACGCGGGCTAGCTCAAAGCCCAGCGCCAGAATCAGCCCCCAGATAAGCATGGCCACGACCATGCCGAGGTAGCCGGGCGCGGGGCCTTCCCGCAGGAAGAACTCAACCAGCTCGCGGCCGGTGCCGTAACCGCCGCCAATGACGATCGATTGAAACACGAAGCCGGGCAGCAGGTACGCCTTGTAGGCGGAGATCCATTTGGAGTTCACGGGTTCCCGAGTGTAGATATTTCCTTCTGCTGCGCGCAATCGCTCAGCTCAACGTTGGCTCCCTTGGCCGGATTGCACCCGTTGGTTGAAGGCGGCGGATTGATTGCGGGGCACGGTGAGCGATTTCCACTCCGGGCCAGCGAAGTGCTTGGCGAGCAGAACGATCTGGCCGACATGATAGGCGTAGTGCGCTATCTGGCGGTTGACGGCCTGCATGACGGAGTGCGGCTCGGAGCGGATCGTTACGGTGCGTCCAAGGTCTTGGTCGGTGAGCGGATCGACTGCCTGGAAGAGTATGGACCAGCCGTCGTCCCACACTTCCATGAGGGCCTCACGCGTTGAGGGCGGATCAACAAATTCGCTGTCGCGGTTGCGATCGGGCTTTTCGCCGTCGGTGGTCAAGAAATCAGTCCAGCGGGAGCGCATGTTGCCGGCGATGTGCTTGACGGTGATGGCGATGGAGTTGGCCTCCCCGTCAAGCGCAGTGTACAGATGCTCATCGGAGACCTGCGCCATGGCGCGATCGGCGAGCGCCTTGTACTGGCGCAGTACGGAGAGAGAGTCTTCGAGGTAGGACGTGGTGAACTTCAGAGCCATTGAACTAGTTTAGGGCCGTTCCAGCGGGAATCCGCGCACCAACCGCACGGTCGGGCATCACTCGGAGCGGAGACTCGTTAACGGGTCCGCGCGGCCGGCACGGCGTGCTGGCACGTAGGACGCGAGGACGGCAGTGAAGATCAGCAGGCCTGAGGCGGCTGCCAACGTTGCGACGTCATTCGCACTGACACCGAAGAGCATAGTTTCGAGCAGCCGGGTGACGCCTAAAGCTCCGGCGATACCGATGGCAACTCCGGCGCAAGCGAGCCAGAAGGCGCGTCCGGCGATGCTTCGGCTGATGTCTTGGCGCACGGCCCCAAGCGCCATACGGATGCCGATCTCCTTTGTCCGCTGGGTGACCACATAGGACATTAGCCCGTAGACCCCAATGGCGCCCATGAGGAGCGCCGTGAAGGCGAAGGCGGAAAGCAGCAGAGCGAGAAAGCGCGGACGGGCGAGGTTGGCTGCGACGATCTGCTCCATTGGCTTGACGGCGGCGATCGCCAATTTCGGGTCATGAGCCCAGATGGCCTCTTGGACGGGACGCGCGAGGGAGAGAGGATCCTGCGTCGCGCGAACGACGAGGAGCTGCAGATTCCAGCGGTCCTGCGCCTGGGGAACGTAGACGTTGTTGGCGATATCTTCGGTGAGTCCGAAGTAGCGCACGTCGCCGACAACGCCCACAATCTCGCGGTAGACGTTTTCGTCACGCCAAGAGCGTATCCGGCGGCCTATAGGGTTTTCGCCGGGAAACATTTGACTGGCCATCGATTGGCTGATCACGATGACGGGCAGGGAGTCGGCGGTGTCGGTTCGGCTAATATCGCGACCTTGAAGAATGGGGATGCCGATGGTCTCAAAGTAGCCGGGAAGCACGACGCTCCATTGCCCGGAGGTATCGGCTGTGGCGGGCGGCTCGGGTTGTCCTGTGGTGAGGAAGACGCGTCCCAGGTAACCGCCCCCGCCGCCGATGGGCAACGCGGAGGTGGTGGAAGCCGACGCGACGCCGGGCAAGGCGCGAACGCTATCGACGATCTGCTGAAAGGCCTGCGTCTTCTGTACGCCTTCGTAACGAGAGCCCGGCAACGTGATGGACATCGTCAGGATGTTTCCTGTCGAGAGTCCCGGGTCCATGCTTTGCAATGTGCTGAAGCTGCGAACGAGCAGCCCCGCGCCCGCCAGCAAAACGACCGCGAGGGCCAGTTCCGATACGACCAGGATGCTGCGCAGACGTCCGGCGCGGGCGCCGTCGGAGCCGGCCCGGCCCCCTTCTCGAACGTGTTGCGCGATGGCCGCCCTCTTCGTACTCCATAGCGGCAGCATGCCAAAGACGACTGCGGTGACCACGCTGAGGCCGAGGGTGAACGCCAGCACGGTGGTATCGACGGTCACGCCATCGACAAGGGGAACTCCTTCCGGCGCCAAGCGCACCAGGGCCGCGGAACCGACGTGGCCGATGCCCAGTCCCAGTACGCCCCCGGCCGCCGCCAGGACCAAACTCTCCACCAGCGACTGAGCGGCCAAGAGCCGCCATCCGGCGCCAAGCGCGTTGCGCACGGCTGTTTCGCGGCGGCGCGCCGCGCCGCGGACGAGCAGCAGATTGGCGATGTTGATGCAGGCAATGAGCAAAACAACCAGCACGGCGCCGAGCAGCGTCCAGAGCATCTGACGAATCTCCGGGCCGATGATGAACTCGCGCAGCGTGTGGACCTTGAAGTTCGTCTCCGCGCGGTTGGGCTCTGCGGCCGCGATACGCTCGCCCATGACTGTGAGTTCGGCCTGAGCGGCTTCCACGGCGACGCCAGGGCGAAGACGGGCGATGGCGCGGTAGGCGTGATTGTCGCGCCGAAGCTGATCTGCATTCAAAACGCTGCCGATTCCGAGGGGCTTAACAATATCGGCCTGGGGAAAGAGCGCCTCGTCGCTCATGACGCCGATGATCCGGTGCGGTACGCCGTCTAGCTCAATAGAAGAGCCCGCCGCTTGCTCATCCGCGCCGAAATGCCGTAACCAGTATCCGTGAGAGATGACGATGACGCGGTTGGCTTCGGGTGCGTCTTCCTCATCGACGAACGTGCGCCCGATGACAGGCGGATCGGTCAGTACGTGGAAGTAGTCGCGGTCCACAGCAATGCCCTCGACTCGCTCCGGATCTCCGGAGCCGGTGACGTCGAAGCCGCGCGGGACCCATCCTGCGACGGCTTCAAAAAGATCCGACTTCTCTTTAAAGTCCAGAACGTCGGCGTAAGAGACGTTGATCCGATCGCTGTTGTAGCGCGGGATGATCGTGGCGGCAACCACGAGACGTTCGGCGCCGTTGTAGGGCAGCGGACTGACGAGCAGCCGGTTGACGACGGAAAAAATGGCCGTGTTGGCGCCGATGCCGAGCCCGAGGGTAAGAACGACGACCGTGGAAAAGCCGGGGTTCTTGACCATAATCCGCAACGCGAACTTGAAATCACGGATAACAGTTTCGAATACGGACCATCTCCACATATGTCGTACATCCTCTTTGGTCAGCGTTACGTTGCCGAAGTCATGCAACGCGGAAAGGCGGGCGGCTTCGGGCGGCTCGCCGCGCTCGATGCGTTGGCGAATATCCTCTTCAAGGTCGAAGCGGATCTCGTCTTCGAGATCTTGTTCGCGTTCCCGGCGCTGTTTCCACAAAGACATGCTGTGTACCTCTAGGCAGGCCGCATGACCCGGGCGATGGCTTCGACGAGCCGGTTCCAGCGGGACTCTTCGGCGGCAAGCTGCTTTTTGCCCGCGGCGGTAAGGCGGTAATACTTCGCCCTCTGCTTGTTCTCCGTAATTTTCCAATCCGAGCTGATGCAGCCTTGTTTCTCAAGCCGGTGCAGCGCGGGGTAGAGCGATCCGCGCTCGACGCGCAGGACTTCGTCGGAGCCCGCGCGGATGGCTTGCCCGATGCCGTGTCCATGTTGGGAACCCCATTGCAGCGTGCGCAGGATCATCATGTCGAGGGTTCCCTGAACGAGGTCGAGGCGTTCTTGTTCGAGTTTGTCGGACGTCATGGCAGGTAGAAGACAGTCTACTACCATTGGTACGTGACTGTCTACTACTATTCGCCGCTGCGTTTTGTAGGGGTGCGCGTGGCGCGTCTCGGCGCTCCGGTGCCTGAGCTCGCAGCGGGTGATATGATCGTGTCGCTCAGGGGGATATCCGTGAAGATTGCTAGCTGGCTCGGGCTTGTTTTGATGGTCGCCGCCGCGCCCTTGATCGCGCAGGACGCTCCGCTGATTACGGCGAATGATAATCGCACTCCGGCGGGGGAGTTGCGGGACGGCGTGTTGCACCTGGAGTTGGAGATGCTGAAGGGCATCTGGCATCCCGAGGCGGAGGACGGCGAGGCCATTCCGACCTACGCGTTTCGTGAAGTAGGCAAACCGTTGCAGGTTCCAGGCCCGACGATTCGCGTGCCGGCGGGGACGACCATCGACATCTCCGTGCACAGTTTGTTGCCGGTCGCGGCGACGTTGCATGGATTCCACGAGCGGCCGGGAAGCGATGCGGATGTCGTGACGGTGAACGCCGGGGAGACGAAGCACATACGATTTGAGGCCGGCGCGGCAGGCGCTTATCCCTATTGGGTCCGCACGACGGATGGCCAGCGCGGCACGGGCCGCGTCTTGGATGCTCTTTTGGGTGGGGCATTCGTGGTCGACCGCCCGGAAG
>CAMPKL010000090.1 GCA_946887065.1 uncultured Bryobacterales bacterium | reverse complement strand
TTCATCGACAGAAGGGGGCGCGGCCGGCGGGCGGGAATGGCGGCCTCCATGCCAGGCCGCGGCGCCAGCGCGGCTCGGGCGAAGCCGCTGCGGTCGATGGTTTCGCAAAAGAGCGTGTAGGCTTCGGCTCGTTGCGGCTGGACGATAACGTCGTAGGTTTCAGCCACGCCGATGCGGAATTCGTCGGTCTCGACTGGTTCCACATCGAGACCGTCCGACTGCACAATGGTCAGCGGAAGGCCAGGGATGCGCACGTCGAAGATCGTCATCGAGGATGCGTTGATGACGCGCAGGCGGATGCGTTGGCCGGGCTCGAAAAGAGCCGTCCAATTGCCAGCCGGAGCATGGCCATTCACGAGGTAGGTATATTCGGCGCCGGTGACGTCGGCCAAGTCGGTAGGGCTCATACGCATTCGCCCCCACATTCCGCGATCCTTCAGAGGCTTGCGCAAGAAGTCCCCGACTGTGCGCTTCTGAAAGTTGAAGCTCGAACCCATCTTTTTAAGTCTCGAAAAGATGCGGTGCGGGTCTGTGAAAGTCCAGTCGGAGAGAACGACGACGTACTCACGATCGTAGGCGACGGGATCGGAGTTCTTGGGGTCAATGATGATCGGGCCGTAATGGCCGATCTGCTCTTGAACCCCCGAGTGGCTGTGGTACCAATACGTGCCGTTCTGCTTAACGGGGAATTTGTACGTGAAGGATTCGCCCGGCTTAATGCCGGCGAAGGATAGCCCCGGTACGCCGTCCATCTGGAAAGGCAAGAGGATTCCGTGCCAGTGGATGGAGGTGTCGTGATCGTGCAGATGGTTGGTGACGCGCAGCGTGACTTCGTCGCCTTCGCGCCAACGCAACAGCGGCGCCGGCACGTGCCCGTTAATCGCAATCGCCTCGCCGGCTTTGCCGTCGATGGTGACCGCAGCATGGCCGACCTCCAAGTCGAATACAGTGCCCGATAGCGTGGTCAGGCCGGATGTTGCTCTCGTGGCAGCCCCTTGCACCCAGGGAGGAAGCAGTTGGTGCATCACGGCAGCCGAGCCCATGGCGGCCGCGGACGTCAGTAGATCCCGTCTCGTTCTCATCAGTAATCTCCAAATTCCAGGAATGGATAGCCCTCCCCAAACGATGTTCGGAGCAGCTTAGGTTCGGAGTTAGCGGAGATCAGATCAGCAGGGCGGCGTGCTGCAGGTAGAGGGGAGGAGCGTGGCTAACGGCTACAGCCGGTGCGCCGTTAAGCGCAGGCGTGAGGGCGAGAGGCGCACTTTCCTTTAGGACCGGGCGGAGAACAGGAACGACGGAGACTTGCTCCGCTGAGGGTGTGGAGTCCCAGTCGGCGGAAGCACACAACGTCGTGCAGGAATCGGCCAACTTCTCGTGCTCGCAGCAGGCGTGCTTCGCTGCGTGGATCGCCGACGAAAGGGCGGCGCAGGAGCCGACCAGCCAGACGCAACAGATCGCCAGAGCCAGCGAAAACGCTAAAGGGCGCGGTCTTCCGGCTGGGGAGAAAAAGTTCATCACCGTCGAATTCAGTATAGCCGCGGCGCGGCGGCGGCCTAGGAAGACAGCAGGCCGGCCAAAGGACCGGTGCTGTCGGCGAAGCGCTCTTGAGGCGTTCCGAAGGCGTCGAGCATCGAGACGTAGAGGTTCGCCAAGGGGCTGTCTTTGGCATAGACCAGGTGACGTCCGGCGTCGATGCGGCCTCCGCCGCGGCCGCCGAGCAGCAACGGCAGATTGTGAGGGTTGTGCGAGTTTCCGTCTCTCAATCCCGAGGCGAACAGGATCATCGAGTTATCGAGGACCGTCGAGTCGCCTTCCTTCATTTCGCTGAGCCGCTGCAGCAGATAGGCATATTGGGCCACGTGCCAACGGTTGATGAGTTGGTATTGGCGCAGTTTGTCGGGATCGTCCTGGTGGTGCGAGAGCGAGTGGTGCGAGCCTTCAACGCCATCGAGAAAACTGAAGTTCTGATTGCTGACCGAGTTGCCGAACATGAACGTGGCGATGCGCGTCGTATCCGTCTGAAAAGCCAAGGCGATGATGTCAAGCATCAACCGCACGTGATCGGCATGGGCGTCGGGCTTGCCTTCGGGTTTGGCTGAAGCGTCGAAATCGGCGCGCGGCTTCCAGGCCATGCGCTCGGGCTCGCCGGCGCGTTCCATGCGCTCTTCGAGCGAGCGGACGACGGTGAAATATTCGTCCACGCGACGGCGGTCGTCGACGCCGAGTTCCTTGCGCAAATCCTTGGCGTCTTCGAGAACGCGATCCAGCAACAGCAGATCGCGCTTGGAGGAGCCGTGCCCCGGTTGAGACGCGCGGAACAGGCGCTCGTAAGCTAGGCGAGGATCGGTCTCACGTGCCAGGGGCGTGTTCGGGCCGCTCCAGGAAACATGCGAGCCGTAAACGCGGGTGTAGCCGACATTTCTGTCGACCCCTGTCGATACCGGAGCGCAAGCCAACTCAAGGGACGGCAGCGGCGTCTCGCGGCCGCGCTGCCGCGCCGCCACTTGATCCACCGAGACGCCGTTACAGTTTAGATCGACGCCAACGGTCTTAGTAACGGTTGTGCAAGTCAGCAGGCCCGATGTCTTGACGTAGTGCCCTTCCCCGCCCCCGCTGCCTTGGTTCCAAAGATTGGTGAGGACGGTCAGTTCGTTCTTGAGACCGGCGAGCGGCTCCAACGTCGGAGACAGCTCAAATTCGCGGCCTTCTCCGGCAGGCGTCCACATGTCCTGACGAACGCCGTTTGCCATGAACAATGCGGCCATGCGTACCGGCGGCTTACCCGCGGCCGCATGGGCGGCAGGCGTCATCGCCTCCAGCCAAGGCAATGCCAGGGTCGCTCCGGCTCCGCGGAGGACAGAGCGACGGTTAAGAGTCAGTTTCTTCATGGCGTCCCGCCGAGTATAACCCGGGTTTCCGGGTTCGTACCCGGTTTGTAGCGAAAAGGAACGCTATTCACGATCTCGAGGATCAGCGTATGCGCGTTGTAGTCGGATTGCTTCAATTTTTCGACGATGCGATCGACGGTGCACTGGTCCGTCAAGGTGAGGCCGCGGCCGAGCGCATAGCCGAGCATCTTCGAAACGAGGTTGCGAATGAACAACTCCTTGCGCTCCAGCAACACGGCCTTCAGTTGCTTGGGTCCGTCGAAGCGCACCCCGCTGGGCAAGGCGCCGCGGGCGTCGATGGCCATGCCTTTATCGCTGGTGCGCCAACGCCCCAGCACATCGTAGTTCTCCAAACCGAAGCCAAGCGGATCGATACGATCGTGGCAGGAGGCGCAAACGGCATCGCGACGATGCAGTTCGAGCCGTTCGCGCAAAGACTTCGCCGTCACGGCGCCGTGATTCTCCTGCAGTTCCGGCACGTTCGGCGGAGGCGGCGGAGGCGGGGTACCCAAAAGGTTATCGAGGACCCACTTACCGCGCAGGACGGGACTTGTCCGGTGAGGGTAGGAAGAGACCGCTAGGGTCGCGGCCATCGACAGGATCCCGCCGCGGCCGCTGTCGGCAGGCAATTCCACTCTCTTCGGGTTCTGCCCCAGGCCTTTGATACGGAAACCGTAGTGTCTCTGCAGCCTGTTCGTTAGAAATGTGAAGTTAGAGTCAATCAACTCAAGCAACGATCGCTCGCCGGCCAGCACGTCTTGGAAGAACAGAACCGGCTCGTAGCGGATGGCCGCCTGGAGTTCTGCGTCTTCGTAGACCGGGAAAAGATGCTTGTCGGGTCGGATGTCGCGTCCCAACTCGCGTGTACCCAACCATTGCTCAACAAAACGCTCGGCGAACTCGTGAGAGCGTTCGTCGTCGAGCATGCAGAGGACCTTGTTGTGCAGGTAATCAGGGTCGCGCATGCCGCCGTTGGCGGCCATATCGAACAATTCCTGATCGGGCATGGAACCCCATAGGAAGTAGGAAATGCGAGTAGCCAACTCGTAGTCGCCAACCGGCCGAGGCTCGGGATTGCCGTTCGGGCGCTCCACGCGGAAAAGGAATTGAGGCGACATCAGCACGCCTTGAAGTGCGAATGAGATCGCCTCATCGTAGGGCGCGTCGTCGCGGTCAGCCTCCGTAAACAGATCGAGGTAGCGGCCAACCTCGGCTTCACTCACGGGTCGCCGGAAAGCGCGCGGCAGGAACTGTTCGAGCGTCGCTTTCGCCGCCGCTTCCGCCGTTCGATCATCGCCCGGTTCGATGAGGAAGTCGGCTCTCGATCGCGGATCGGCTAGCGCGTAGTCCAACGATTGGCGGGCCGCCTCCAGGTACTTCTCCGCATGCATCGGAGAAAGGAAGAGAGTCTCGGCCGCGTTGTCGAAGCCTTCTCCGCCGGCGCCGTCGTTGGGCAGCGCGGCGCCCGCGTTGAAGTGCACGCTGAGCAGGTCGCGGATGGTGGCCGCGTACTCGTTGCGATTGAGGCGGCGCAACGGCTGAGGCCCGGGATCGAGCCCACCGGCGCAGAGGCCGGCGCGCAGCGTGTCGTCAATCCAAGCGGCCAGGGCATCTCGCTCATCCGCAGTCGGCGCAGGCTGGCCGCGCGGAGGCATTTCCATAGCCCGGATGCGGCGCGCGGCGGAAGACCAGCGTTGCGGTCTCGACAACAGGCTCGCTTCGTCTGAGGCTTGATCGAGATTGAATCCGGCAATCGCGGAGTCGCCGCTATGGCAGGAGCCGCAGTACGTATTGAGCAGGAGTTTGGCGCCGCCGAAATCGAGCGGCTCGGGCGGCTGTACCTGGGCTAAGCCAACAGCGCAGAAGGCCAACTGGACGATAGTGATGAGGCCGGCACGCACGAGAGAGTCTCTCTAAGTCGTCCCAGATTGTACATCGCGAGGTCCGGTGCGAGGGTTAGTCGCCGGCGGCCATGTATGCCGACTCCGCGGGAGGAGCCTGCAAGTCCGGCATCGGAGGCGCCTTGAACAGCGGAATCGCGCGTTTGCCGAACCATCGGGCCCAACCGTTCGCGCTGCTGCGGCGGGCGCTGTCGGTGGCGACTCCTGTCTTCGCGTACATCTGCAGATAAACCTTGGAGACCAGCAAGAACATCAGCCTGGAACGGAATCGCGTCAGGCGGCTCGATGCCCGTTTCCAGGTCGAGCCGACCGAATAGAAGCGCTCCCAGGCAACGCTTGTCCCCTGTCGAATCTGCTCGGTCGACATCGTCGGATGCGGCATGCAAAGCTTCGGGCGCTTGTCCGCGGGCAGCAGCCAGTAGCGGGTGATCGGAATGCCGTCGATGATGGTCGGGTTCTTGGCCTGTTCCTTCTCCCAACGGAGGAAGTCGACGGTGCCCGGGAACGGCGTCATGATCACGAACTGGGCGAACGCCGCGTCGGCGCGTTGAGCCAAATCCACGGTCGCGGCAAACGTGTCCGGGTCGTCGGTCGGTAAGCCGAAGATGAACGAGCCCAAGATGTGTACGTTGTGCTCGCGGAACTTCTTCAGGCGCGTGACCAGGCCTTCGCCGGTTTCATTGAAGTCCTTGTAGACCGCTTTGAGTCCCTCGGGGGTAACGGATTCGACGCCGACGAGGGCTCCGCGGACACGGGCCTTGTCCATGGCCTTGAGGTATTCCTCGTCTTCGGCCGCTTCCATGGTGATCTGGGTGAAGAAGATGATGTCGCTGGGCAAATCGGCCAGACGGCGCATCAGTTCGAATCGCTCTTCGCGAACCGCGGTCAACTCGGCTAGCCGCTGCTCGTTATTCTGGCGTTTGGCCAGACGGAGATCTTCCAAGGTGACCGGGTAGAAATTGTCGTCGGCCAGGACGATGAAGCGGAAGCCCAAGCGGCGCAGTTCCACTACCTCATTGACAACAAGCTCAGATACCCGCACGCGGGGCTTCTGGCCGTCGGTGCGCCATACGGAACAGAAAGAGCAGTGTTTGGGACAGCCGCGAACCGTCTGAACCGAGGCCATCATGTAGCGGTCGGCTGGCAGCAGATCCCAACGCGCGGGCAGGAACTTGTCGCCGTCGATACGACCGCCGTCGTATTGCCGCTCAAGGCGGCCCTCGGCGTGATCGGCCAGCAACTGGCCCCAAGCCGCGTCACCGTCCCCTTTGACCACGGCATCGACGGCCGCTCGCTCAAAAACTTCATCCGGGAACAGCGTGGTGTGGATGCCGCCAAAGATGATCGTGGCGCCGCGCTCTTTCGCCTTGTGGCTTAGCGCGTATCCGCGAAGCGCATTTCCGGTGTGGATCCCGATTCCGACGACGTCGCCCGGCTGGATCTGGTCGACGTCCATTTGCTCCAGCGTCTCATCCACGATGACCGGATCCCCGTACTGGCTGGGCGTGGAGCCGGCTAGGACGAAAAGCCAACGGGGCGTGATGATTGCCGTGCCAAACGAGCGGTCACTTGGGTTAACGAGGAATACGCGCATGAAGTAGTACTAAGGGCGACCGCCTATATATGGACCGCGCTCAAACGGTCGGGCTGCCGCCGGGCGCGTCAAGGACAACCGTATCCGACTATCTGGAGCGAAGCAGACAGCGTCGAATGGTAGCACAAATGTCAACGGCAGATCGGATTCTCCTCTCGGACCGCCAAGGCGCGACGTTAGGCGCCGTCAGCGCCGGGCTACTCTTACTGGAGATTAGCGTCTGAATGATAACCGCAAGCGCCGGCCCAAGCCAATGTCCTTGCAGCGAGGCGCCGCATTGGCCGATCGAACGGCGGGAATTAGGCCCGAGCGGGCTGCCTGCCGGGCTGGTAGCCGAAGAAGCGGCGGTTCTTGATGATCGCGGCGATCTCGGCGGGTACCATCGCCTCCCAAGAGGAATCGCCAGTCTTGATCCTCTGGAGGACATCTCTCGAGAAGATGTGCAACAGGCTCTCGTCGAAGCCGCGTAACTGCTTGAGCATGCCCCGGAAGACGAGATGCTTGTACAGATTCTCCAGCTCGGGAGGCATCTGAAGGTTATCGAGCGTCCGCAAGATGCCGGTTTCCTGCTCAAGCAGCGGATAAACGTAGATGCGCAAATTGGTGGTGAAGAGCTTGCCGAACGCTTCGAGAATGCCGCCCTCCAGCCCGGTGTAGTACTGCTCGTCGAAAAGGTCTTTCAGGCTGGCGAGGCCTAGCGTCACGGCGATCGGGTGGTGCGTGTAGCGCGCCAAGTAGGCCGCCAGCCGGTAGTATTCAAAGTAGTCGGAGATCAAGACGATCTTGCCCGCGGCGGCAAGAACATCCGCGCGGGCCAGGAAGTCCCTGAGGTCGATCTCTCCCGCTGACAGGAGATTGCGCATCGTGATCTCCATGAGTTCGACGATTCTTCCGCCGTCCGGATCGCCCAACTCTTCCGCAAAGAGCCGATGAGCGGTATCGATCATGTCGATATTGACTTTCGTCACCGGACGAAAGCTGCCGCGCTCCACCAATATCGGATTCTTGCGCAGGACTTCAGAGGGCTGCAGGACCTCGCCGGAGGGGCCGAACATGGCCGCTCCGCTCAGACCCAACTGGACCAGCTTGAGGCTCATCACCCGGTTATCGACGTGGCGAAACTCGATTCCGGAAAACTCGATCATGTCGATCTCGACGCGATCGGTGGAAAGACCGTCGAGCAGCGACTCGACCATTTGCTCCGGCTTGTGATGCAGGAAGAAAGCCGCGTACAACAGATTCACGCCGACGATGCCGAGCGCTTCCTGCTGCAGGCTGTTCTCGTTGTCGAGCATGCGGACGTGGAGGGTAACTTGGCTGTCCTCATCACGCGGATGAGCCTGGTACTTAACGCCCATCCAGCCGTGGCATTCGTTGGTTCCCTTGTAGTTGCGGGCTGAGACGGTATCGGCGAAGGCGAAGAAAGACGTGCTGTCGCCCCGTACGGGCGCTAACCGTTCGAGGTTGAGATTGTGCTCGTAGTTGAGCATGCTCTGCAGCCGCTGACGTGAAACGTAGCGATCGCACTTGCCGTAAATCGCGTCGGACACGGCCATGTCGTAAGCCGACATGGTTTTGGCGACTGTTCCCGCGGCGGCTCCGACCTTAAAGAACCAGCGGGCGACTTCCTGCCCCGCCCCAATCTCGGCGAAGGTGCCGTAGCGCGAGCTGTCGAGATTGATTTGCAGGGCTTTTTGGTGGGTGTTGATCTCTTGGCGTTCGGCGCTCATGGGTTCATCAATCTTCCGAATCGGCAGAGAGCCGGGCCGATCGCATACCTCATCCCTGAAACAGCAATTAGGGGACTAGAGGCTGCACGCTACGTTGACGACCAGGTCGCGCGCGCAAATCGCTCTCCTCCTAGGAGGCTACAGCCAAGGGGCCGATTAAGTCCAATTTGTCGCCTGAAAATTGAGGTTAGGACCTGCCGGCAGTGTTCTGCCAACCAACCGCGGCTGGGAATGGCTGACCGCAATTAGACGCTATCTTAGTTTGGTGAGGCCAAAGCTATCCGCGTTCCCCAAGTGCTACCTCGACGCCATCGCCGGCGAGCGTTCGATGTCCGTATTCGACTGGATTGAGATGGCCCGGGATCTTCCCGCCGAAGGGCTGGAGATGTACGAAGGGTTCTTCACCGGCCTCGAACCCGCTTATCTAGACAGCGTGGGCGAGGCCATTTCGTCGGCCGGATTCGCCATGCCGATGCTGTGCTGTTCGCCGGACTTCACCAACCCGGATGCCGATGCCAGAAAGCGTGCGGTCGAGCACGAGATCAAGATGATCGGCGTTACCCGCAGGCTAGGCGGTCCGCGCGCCGTGTGCCGGGTGTTGAGCGGTCAGCGCTACCCCCAGGTCGAACGTGAGCAAGGGCTGGAGTGGTGCCGCGAGTGCATCGAACAGGTGCTGACAGCGGCACGTGAGCAAGACATCGTACTCGGTCTCGAAAACCATTACAAGGACGGGTTCTGGAAGTATCCGGAGTTCGCCCAAAAGCAAGACGTCTTCCTCGATCTGTTGAACCGCATTGAGGAAAGGACCTACTTCGGCGTGCAGTACGATCCTTCGAACGCGATCGTCGCCGGAGACGACCCCGTCGAACTGCTGCGGCAGGTGGCGCCGCGCGTCGTCAGCATGCATGCCAGCGACCGCTACCTAGCCGAAGGCGCGACGCTCGAAGGCCTGAAACAAAGCGACGGCACTCTCGGCTATTCTCCCAATCTGCGTCACGGCGTGACCGGTCAGGGACTCAACGACTACGACGCGATCTTCACCATCTTGGCGGAGCAAAGCTACTCGGGCTGGATCAGCATCGAGGACGGCATGAACGGCATGGACGAGATGCGCGAGTCGCTGGAATTCTTGGCCATGATGGTCGCCAAGCATTTCGGGGACTAGAGCATGAAGCGTCTGCGAACGGCCTTGATCGGCTGCGGCAAAGTAGGCGGCATCCACGCCGAAGCCCTGAGTCGTTCCGTCCTATCGGAACTGGTCGGCGTCTGCGACAGAGACGTCTCTCGAGCCCAACAATTCGCGGCGAAGTACGGCGGCGGGCCGTTTAGTGACGTGGCGGTCCTACTGGGAGAGGCGCGCCCCGATGCCGTGTTGATCTGTACGCCGCATCCGCTGCATGCCGAGGCGACCGTCGCAGCTGCACGGACCGGAGCGCACGTGTTGGTTGAGAAGCCTTTGACGACCCGTTCAGCCGAAGCCAAAGTATT
>CAMPKL010000089.1 GCA_946887065.1 uncultured Bryobacterales bacterium | reverse complement strand
GAGTGTTTGAGGCCGACCGGCAACGATTCGTAGATCGCGGAGGCGGCAATTGGCTTGCCGGAGTTTCGATGAGATGGGATTTATGGCGCGGCGGCGAGACCAGGGCGAGGATCACCGCCTCCCGGGAGGCCGAAGTCCGTGCGGCGGCCGAGGCGCGGCAGGCCTACTCGGCGGCAGCGTTGGAGATCCGCCGGGCGCATGCCGACTTGCAGTCGGCGACTCAGCGGACGGCAGTAGCGGCAAGCGTGGTCGAGCAAGCGGAGGAGAGTTTGAGGATCATAAGGGACCGCTACGAGGCGGGACTCGAAGACGTGACGGCGCTGCTGCGCTCCGAGGCGGCGCTCACCGATTCGCGGTACCGGCGGTTGGGCTCGCTTTACGAACAGCGCGTCGCGCGCGCCGCGTTGGAGCATGCGGCGGGAACTTTGACCGTGGATTCGGAGGCGCTGCGATGAGGGTTCATGCGGTTCTAGTGGTTGCGCTGCTGTCGGCCTGCGGCGGCGCCCCTCCACCCGACACCGAGTCAGCGCCGAAGACGCCCGTGCAGGTTGAAGTCGAGCAGCTCGCCCCGGAAACCATCTCGCCAACGATTCCCCTGACGGGCGTCGTGCGGGCGCGTAGGCGGGCCACCATCGCCGCCCAGGTAATGGGTTACGTCCGCCAGGTCGCGGTGGAAGAAGGCCAACGCGTCTCAGCCGGGCAAGCCTTGATCGAACTCGACGACCAGCAACTCACAAGCGGCGTAGCCGCGGCGAGAGCGATGCGCCAGGAAGCGGATGCAGCGATCGACGCTGGTCGGCAGGCGACAAGCGCTGCCGAGGCCCAACTGGCGCTGGCAGAGGCGACGCACACCCGCTACCAGACGTTGCTTTCTAAAAAATCGGCCTCGCAACAGGAATACGACGTCGCCCAAGCAGGGTTGAAGGCAGCGGAGGCGGCACTCGAGCAGGCGCGGGCCGGGACCGCCCAGGCTGAAGCCAAGAAGGCCCAGGCGGAGGCCCAGATTGCCTCGGCGGAGACCATGCTCGGCTACGCACGCGTCTCGGCCCCGTTGGCAGGCGTCGTAACGCAGCGCTTCGTTGACCCCGGCGACCTGGCTAACCCTGGAATGCCCCTGTTGGAAATCGAGCAGGCGGGCGAGTATCGGCTCGAGGCCGCGGTCCCCGAATCGCTAATTTCAGGCCTTCTGGTCGGGCAGCAAGTAGGGGTCGCGATCGAATCGCTCGGGGATGACGGCCCAGTTGAGGGTCGTATCGCCCAGATTGACCCTTCGGCGGACGATGCATCGCGCAGCTTCACGGTGAAAGTCGCCCTGGGGCCGCATGCCGGTTTGCGCTCGGGCCTCTACGGCCAGCTGTTGTTGCCCGGCGCCGAACGCAGCGGACTAAGCGTGCCCTCTTCAGCGGTTGTTTCGCGCGGACAGATTCAGTCCGTCTTTGCGGTGCAAGACGGCACAGCGCGCCTCAGGCTGGTGAGCTTGGGCGCGTTGCTGGATGGCCGCTACGAGGTACTCTCCGGCTTGGCTGCCGGCGACCGGGTTGTGCTCGATCCTTCAGCGGTGTCCGATGGATCGCCGGTTGAGGAGAGGCGCTGATGGCCACGCCTGAAAAGCGCCCGCCGGAATTGGGCATCGCGGGTTCGATCGCCCAGTCCTTCGTGAACTCGAAGCTGACGCCCCTGATCATCCTTTTTGCCATCGGCATCGGGGTCTTCGCGACGCTGCAGCTGCCTCGCGAAGAAGAACCGCAAATCATCGTGCCCATGGTCGACGTCTTCGTCCAGATGCCCGGAGCTTCCGCGAAGGAGGTCGAAGAGCGCGTCACCAAGCCAATGGAAAAGCTGCTCTGGGAAATCCCCGGCGTCGAGTACATCTACTCCACGTCGAGCCCAGGGATGTCGCTGGCGATCGTGCGCTTCTACGTCGGCGAGAACGCCGAGGACGCCATTGTCCGGCTGAACCAGAAGATGCTGTCCAACTTCGACCGCATTCCCCCAGGCGCGTCGCAACCGTTGGTCAAGCCGCGTTCGATTGACGACGTGCCGATCTTGGCCTTGACGCTGCACTCAAAACGCTACGGCGACTACGAACTGCGGAGGGTCGCGGCGCAATTGCACGACGCCGTGACGCAGGTCGATCAAGTTTCGGCGGTCGAGCTGATCGGCGGCCAGCGGCGGCGCGTGCTGGTGCAGTTGGATGAGAGCCGCTTGACCGCCTACGGGCTAGCCGCGACCGAAGTCGCCGGCATGTTGACCCGGGCGAACCAATCCCTGGACGCGGGCGCGTTCGACGCAGGCAATCGGCGAATCTTGCTTGAGGCCGGACAGTTCCTCACGACGACAGAAGACGTGAAGTCCGTAGTGGCCGGCGTCCATAACGGCCGCCCAGTGTATCTGGGCGACGTAGCTCAAGTGCGCGACGAGGGCGAGGAGCCGACCCAGTACGTCAGCTACGCGGCCAAGCGCGAAGGCGGATTTGAACCCGCTGTGACCTTGTCGATTTCCAAGCGGCAGGGCGCCAACGCCATCGAGGTGGCGGATCGCGTATTGGAAAAAGTCGAAGCGTTTCGCGAACGATCCATTCCCTCGGATATCTCGATTTCCGTGACCCGCAACTACGGCGAGACCGCACGCGAGAAGTCCGACGAGTTGCTGTTGCACATGTTTATCGCCATCGTCTCTGTGTCGGTGCTGATTTGGCTGGCGCTGGGCTTCCGCGAATCGCTGGTGGTCTTGTTGGCGATTCCGACGACGCTGGCGCCGACGCTAGCCGTGTTCTATCTGCTGGGCTACACGCTCAATCGCATCACCTTGTTTGCATTGATCTTCTCGATCGGCATCCTGGTCGATGACGCCATCGTGGTGGTCGAGAACATCGCCCGCCATGCCCGGCTGCCGGAGAACCGCGGACGCCCCATGAGCCAAGTCGCGGTGGAAGCCGTCGCCGAAGTCGGTAATCCGTCGATCTTGGCGACGCTAACCGTGGTGGCGGCAGTGCTGCCGATGGCCTTCGTCAGCGGGCTGATGGGGCCCTACATGCGGCCGATTCCGGTGGGCTCCTCGGCGGCGATGTTGTTCTCTGCGCTGGTGGCGTTTATCGTCACGCCCTGGGCTGCAATTCGCCTGCTCGGTGAGGGCGGACATCATGAAGAAGAGAAGGAGACCTGGTCAACGCGGCTGTACCGGCGCGTCATGAATCCGCTGCTGCATCAGCCGGCGTTGCGCTACGGCTTTTTGGGCGGAGTTGTGGTCCTGCTGCTGGGCGCGATGTCGCTGGTCTACATCCGTTTCGTCGAAGTCAAAATGTTGCCCTTCGACAACAAGAGCGAATTCCAAATCATCGTCGACATGCCCGAGGGCACGACGCTGGAAGACACCGCGCGCGTAACCCGCGCTCTAGCTGCCCGCGTACTCCAAGAGCCTGAAGTGGTCGACGTGCAAACCTACGTCGGCGGCGCCTCGCCCTACAACTTCAACGGCCTCGTGCGTCACTACTATCTGCGCCGCGCTGCCCATGAGGCGGACATCCAAGTCAACTTATTGAACAAGCACGAGCGCGACGAGCAGAGCCACGATATCGCCAAGCGCGTGCGTGAGGCGATCGGGCCCATGGCGGTCGAGATGGGCGCCAACATCAAGGTCGCCGAAGTGCCGCCAGGGCCTCCCGTGCTGCAAACCTTGGTGGCCGAAATCTACGGACCGGAAGACGAAGGCCGCCAGCGCATCGCCGCCGAGGTACTGAGCATCTTCGAGTCGACCGAGGGCATCGTCGATGCCGACTGGTACGTCGAAGCCGATCAGCCCAAGCTGCGCTTTACCGTCGACCGCCAGAAAGCGGCGTTGAACGGCATTAGCGACGCCGATATCGCCGAGTCGCTCGCGCTGGCCGCCGGCGGAACGAGCGCCGGGCTGCTGCACGACCCCCTAGAGAAAGAAGACGTGCCGATCGAAGTGCGCTTGACGCGCGCCGCGCGCTCCGATCCGAAGCGTTTAGAGCAGCTCAATGTCCGCACCCGCGGCGGCGCCCTGGCGCCGATGTCGGAGTTCGTCTTCGCCGAACGCATCATCGAGGACAAGAGCATCTACCACAAGAACCTGATGCCGGTGACGTACGTAACGGCGGATGTAGCCGGAACGATTGAGAGCCCGGTCTACGCCATGTTGGAGGTACAGCCGCTCGTCGATCAGATCGCGACAGGCGGCGACTACAAGATCGAGCAGTACACCGCTTCTCTGCCGTTCAACGACGACCGCTATTCGCTGAAATGGGACGGCGAGTGGCACATCACCTACGAAGTGTTCCGCGACCTCGGCCTGGCCTTCGCCGTGGTCATGATCTTGATCTATGTGCTGGTCGTGGGCTGGTTCCAGTCGTTCGTGACGCCGCTGGTGATCATGTCCGCGATACCGTTTTCGCTGGTGGGCATTTTGCCTGCACATGGGCTATTGGGCGCGTTTTTCACGGCGACGTCGATGATCGGGTTCATCGCCGGGGCGGGCATCGTGGTGCGTAACTCGATCATCCTGGTGGATTTTGTAGAGTTAAGGCGCCGGCAAGGCATGCCCCTGGACGAGGCCGTGGTCGAGGCCGGAGCGGTACGCTTCCGGCCGATGATGCTGACGGCGGCGGCGGTCGTCGTCGGCGCCTCGGTGATCCTGTTCGATCCGATCTTTCAGGGGCTGGCGATTGCGCTGATGGCGGGAGAAGTGGCATCACTTTTGCTCTCGCGTATGACCGTGCCTGTTGTTTACTATTTGGCTGAACGGAGGAAATCGCGATGAATGTAGACCGTTGGTTGCGTTTGGTGGCGGGCCTCTTTGTGATGCTGAGCTTGGCGCTCGGCTATTTCGTCCACCCATATTGGTACTTCTTTACGGCCTTCATTGGACTAAATCTGTTCCAGTCCGCGTTCACCAATTGGTGCCCGATGATGACCTTCTTGCGCAAGCTGGGAGTCAAGGACCAAGCGGCGCCCGGCTAAACTTAGGCGCGAGGCCCACGATGAAAAACTTTGGCCGCATCGCCGCGACCGTTGCGGGAGCGCTCTACGCGCTGAGTCCGATCGACATCATCCCCGACTTCATCCCCGTGCTGGGGCAGCTCGATGACATCGGAGTCATCATCCTGATCATTCTGTATTGGCTGTCGTCGAAGAACCAAACCCCAGCGGCAGCCGGGGCGGCGAAGGACGGCAAGGTCATCGATATCGACCCCGCCGAATAGAATCGCCGCGTTCCCGGGAGTCGGATGCCGTAAGATTGAGCGTGCCTGGCGCGCTCCGATGATCCTCAAACAGCACTACCTCAACTGCTTAGCGCACGCCTCCTATCTCGTCGGGGACGAGGCCACGGGTACGGCTTTGATCATCGATCCGCAGCGGGACGTCGATCAGTATATGTCCGAGTGCAGCGAGCTTGGGCTCCAGGTCAAATACGTCATCCTGACCCACTGTCACGCGGACTTCGTTGCGGGTCATTTGGAACTTCGCAAGCGTGCCGGCGCGCAGATATGCATGGGCGCGCAGGCCAACGCCGAGTTCGCCTTCATCCCCTTGAAGGACGGCGGCGTTCTCGAACTGGGGTCATTGCGGTTCACGGCGTTAGAGACTCCGGGACATACCCTGGAGTCCATCTCCGTGCTGCTCCACGACACGAGCAGCAACACGGAAAGGCCCCACGCTGTTTTCACCGGCGACACGCTGTTCATCGGCGACGTTGGGCGGCCCGACTTGCAGGCTTCCATCGGAATCACCGCCGAGGAATTGGCCGGTAAGCTTTACGATTCCCTGCGCGAGAAGCTGATGACTTTGCCGGATGAAACGCTGGTCTACCCGGCGCACGGGGCGGGCTCGCTTTGCGGCGCGAAAATGAGCAAGGAGACGGTATCCACGATCGGCGAACAACGGCGCACGAACTACGCATTACAGCCGATGGAACGCCGGGAGTTCGTGGATTTGCTGACGGCGGAAGAGCGCGAGTCCCCGGCCTACTTCAGCTACGACGCCGTATTGAACACGAAGGAACACGCGACTCTCGACGAGACGCTGCAGAAGGCCTTGACGCCTTTGTCCCTCGACGACGTGTTGGCCTTGCGCGATTCGGACGCGCAGCTTCTCGATACACGCGACGGCGCCGATTTTGCCCGCGCGCATCTCGCCGGCTCGCTCAATATCGGGCTCGGCGGCCAGTACGCGACCTGGGCCGGCAGCTTGCTGGACCGCGATCGGCCGATTGTGGTGATCGCCGAGCCCGGCTATGAGGAACAATCCGCGATGCGCTTGGGCCGTATCGGCTTCGATCACATCGCCGGGTATCTCGACCAAGGAATCGCGGCGCTCGAAGCGCGCAGGGAATTGGCCGACGGCTGGGATCGGCTCGGTCCGGCGGAACTTCAGGAGCTGTTGGATTCCGCCGTGCCGCCGGTCGTCATCGACGTGCGCACGGAGCGCGAGCATGCGGCGAAGAAAATCGAAGGCAGCGTCAACCTGCCGTTGAGCCGGCTCGGCGGGATCGTCGCCGCCTTGGATCGAGAGCGCCCTTACGTGGTGCACTGCGCGGGCGGCTATCGATCGTCTATCGGAGCCAGCATCCTGCAAAAGGAAGGCATCGTCAACATTGCCGAGTTGGCCGGCGGCGTCGCCGCCTGGCAAGCGGCGAAGATGCCGATTGAGTCGACGGCCTAGAACCTGGTGCCCGGGGCGGGGGTCGAACCCGCACGTTTCGGACTCAGGATTCTAAGTCCTTTGCGCTTGCCAGATATATCTGAAAACAAGCAACTTACAATTCAGAAAGGTGAAATTTTTCACGCACGATTCAGTGCTGGCATGGGCAAAGAGAAAACGCCGCTGCTTTGGGCTGCGGGACGGGATACCCACTATGAAATCGCTTTCGGACGGCGATCGGCCCACCTGAGGATACTATCGAGAGTCGGGCACAAGGATTGTCCCCAGTCTGTCAGGCGGTATTCAACCTTGGGCGGCACTTGCGCATATGAGGTCCGGTGGACAATGCCGTCCGCCTCCAGTTGCCGGAGCTGCTGGCCGAGCATTTTCTGCGTGATGTTCGGAATCGCGCGCTCCAGTTCCGAGAAGCGCATCACCTTGCCGCCGAACAGATGAAAGAGTATCACTAGCTTCCATCTCCCCTCCAGCATGCGCAGCGCCGCTTCCACGTCCGCAGCCGCCGAAATCGGCGTGTACCGCTTGGCCATCATTCCTCCATACTTACTTTTTAGTGTGTACTTCCATTATTGTCAGTGCTATGCGACATTTCAAGGAGGGAACCGTGAACAAGAGGAAAACATGCCGTTGAACGTCCCGCCCATCGTCGCCGAATATTTGGAGGCCGAGCGCGCCAAGGACGCACGCCGGCTGTCGCTGTGCTTTGCCGGGAACGGCGTTGTACGCGACGAAGGCAAGGACCGCTGCGGACGCGAGGCAATCCGAGAGTGGAAACAGGAGGTGGACGCGAAGTACAAGTACGTCTCGGAGCCGTTGGCGGCGTCGGCAGATGAGAACACCGTGACGGTGCGTGCAAGGCTGACCGGCGACTTTCCCGGCAGTCCGGTGGAAGTAAACCAAGTCTTTACTGTGGAGGACGGCAAGATCCTCTTGCTAGAGATTCGTTTATGAGCTATCCGTTTCCCGTTTCCGCGAACGAATTCAAGGAGAAGCGCGTACTAGTGACCGGAGGAACGAAAGGCATGGGCGCGCTCATTGTGGAGCGGTTTGTCGCGTCCGGTGCTTCCGTCGCAACCTCTGCGCGCTCCCCGCTTCCGGCGGGGCAACGCCCAGCCTTGTTCATTCAGGCTGATATCGGAGCGGGTGACGGCGCGGGGGCCGTTATTGAGCGAGTGAACCGGGAGTGGGACGGCATCGATATCCTGATCAACTGCGTGGGTGGATCGGAGGCGCCGAACGGCGGTTTCTCCGCTCTGTCAGACGAGGATTGGAGCCGCGCGCTCGACGTGAACTTGCTGGCGGCGGTCCGCATGGACCGGGCTTTCATCCCCGGCATGATTGCGCGATCGTCGGGCGTCGTCATCCATATCAACTCCATCCAGCACCGCTTGCCGCTTTACGATTCGACGCTCGCTTATGCTGCGGCGAAGGCCGCGCTTCGCACGTACTCTAAGGGCCTCGCGGACGAAGTGGGGCCTAAAGGAGTGCGAGTGAACACAATCTCGCCCGGCTTCATCGAGACCTCCGGCGCGCACGGCATGATCGTGCAACTCGCCCAAAGCAGCGGCATAGACGAGGTCGCCGCGCGCCGAAGGATCATGGACATGATCGGCGGCATCCCGATCGGTCGTCCGGGAAAGCCGGAAGAAGTCGCTGAACTCGTGGCTTTTCTCGTATCGGACCGCGCGGCCTCGATACACGGCGGCGACTACGTTATTGACGGCGGCACCACGCCGACCACTTGAACCGTCTTCTTCCATCGAAATGGTGCGGGCGGAAGGACTTGAACCCTCACGGACCTTGCGGTCCAACGGATTTTCATCCCCAGCTGCGGCTTTCGCCGCCCCTCCTGTCTTGCGAGGGTTTGGGGTCTGGACCATCCCTTCCGGGTGCTGCCGCCTAGTCCCTACACGTTCCGGGCCATTTCGGGCTGGGCAAGTCTGGTGCCCGGGGCGGGGGTCGAACCCGCACGTCCTTTCGGACTCGGGATTTTAAGTCCCGTGCGTCTGCCAATTTCGCCACCCGGGCGGGACTTGTAGTTTACCGCGGGGAGATCGCGTTATTTCTTTTGATCGCGCAAGCCACTTCGGCTAGTCTCGATGCATGAGACGCTTACTTTCCTGTCCGCTTGGCTTGATGCTTCTGTTGCCGTTGGCGGCCCTGGCTCAGGACGCCGCTCCGCGTTACACCGGCGACGGCGAACTGATCCGGCCTGAAGGCTATCGCGAGTGGATCTTCATTGGTGCGACCCTGGGCATGAGCTATCAGGAAGGTGAGGCCAAGCCGGGGCCGCAAGAGTTCCACAACCTCTACATCAATCCGGCCGCTTACCGCGAATACAAGACGAGCGGCAAATTCCCGGAGAAGACCGTATTGGTGATGGAACGTTTAACGGCCGGGTCGCGCGAGTCGATCAATCAACGCGGGCACTTCGAAGACAAAGCCGTCGGCATCGAAGTTTCGCTCAAAGACAGCTCGCGCTTTGACGAAGGCTGGGCCTACTTCAATTTCTCTCGCCCAGACGGTTCATCCGCCGCCAGCGCCAAAGCCTTCGCTAAGAAGGACTGCTGGACCTGCCACAGCGAACACGCCGCCACCGACAACGTCTTCACCCAGTTCTACCCCATCCTCCGCCGTCCCTAGCCAGCTCCCTCAATCCGCCGTCGACCCGAGCCCAGCCGCATAAGCGGCGGGTCTTCCTCAACAAAGACCGACCGATACTCTCGGATCTGTTACCCATGTACTCGGGTTGCTATCTTACCTAAGTCTTCGGGATGTCCTCTGCCCCGGAGGCGCGTCATAACCAGTAGCCTTGAGTGAACGAAACGAAACCGGGGTTCCCGAACCCGCCCGCGCCCGTCAGGGCGCAACCAACAACTTTTTTCAAACTTTCTTTCCCCATGTCTACAACGACTTACGCCGCGACAGGCCTCAAAACTATTGACACAGCATGCTACATCTAAATACATAAGATCCTT
>CAMPKL010000088.1 GCA_946887065.1 uncultured Bryobacterales bacterium | reverse complement strand
GTGATGTTGGGGCGGAGGCGTGTGTCAACGAGGCGCTTGCCGACGACGTCGGCGAGGTCGAGGAGGTCGTCCAATTGTTGCTGGCTGCTGAGTGGGGTTTCCGCAGGCGCGGCGGCAGGCTTGAGCGGTTTGACTGGCTCCCAGTAACATTGCCCGGCGGGTACGGAAACAAACTCTTTCTCCGGATAGCGCAGAGCAGTTAGACGGCCCCCGAAAACGCAGCCGGTGTCGATATCAACTGTGCGATTGAGCCACTCCGGTTCCGGAACAGGAGTATGCCCATAGACGACCATTGCCCGGCCGCGATACTCGGCCGCCCAATTCTCCCGGACCGGCAGGCCGAACTCGTCAATCTCACCTGTAGTTTCCCCGTAGAGAGCGAAGTCGCGAACCTTACCCGACCCTCGTCCTTGCATCTCCTCCCGCATGCCGGCATGGGCGATGACAAGCTCGCCCCCATCAAGCACGTAGTGGCTGACTAGACCATCGATAAATGTCGCCGCCTGCTCGCGAAATTCGGGCGTTTCGGACTCGAGCTGAACTAGAGTCTCGGCGAGGCCGTGGGAGACGCTTACTTCGCGTCCCCGGAGCTTCTTCATAAGCTTCACGTCATGATTCCCTGGGACGCAGAGCGCATTGCCCTCCTGAACCATCTTCATGACCAGCCGCAACACGTCCGGCGAATTGGGCCCGCGGTCAACCAAGTCGCCAAGGAAGATGACCTTGCGACCTTCGGGGGGTGTCACGACGAAGTTTCCCGAGACGGCATATCCCAACTGCACGAGCAGGCCCTTGAGTTCGTCAAAGCAACCGTGAATGTCGCCTACGATATCGAAAGGTCCGCGCTCATCGCGGCGATCGTTCCAAAGCGGCGTTCGATGGATCGCGACAGATTCCGCGTTGTCAGCCTCGTCGAGGATGAATACATGCCGGAACCCCTCACGACGCAAACCGCGAAGAGAACGGCGCAGGTTCTTGATCTGTCCCGCAATCACGTGGCCGCCTAAGTCGCGGTCGGAACGACCCGCGTTTCGCTCACGACAAATTTTTTCAGGAGCGTTGAGCACGACGGCAACGGGCAGTACGTGAAAGCGGCGAGCCAGTTCGATTAGCGGTTTGCGGGCTTCTGGTTGCACGTTAGTAGCGTCGACCACAGTAAATCGGCCGGCGGCGAGACGTTTGGCGGCGATGTAGTTGAGCACATCAAATGCGTCTTTGGTGGCGGCTTGATTGTTCTGGTCGTCACACACCAGTCCGCGACAGAAGTCCGAGGATATGACCTCTGTCGGGAGGAAATGAGTTCGTGCAAAAGTCGACTTGCCGCTGCCCGATGCACCAATTAGCAGGACAAGCGAGAGTTCGGGGATTTCGATCTTCAAGCGGAGAAGACCCCCATTTGGGTAGGAGGCCCGACGGCAGGGTCTTCGGGACCTACTGCCAAGATATGACATGAGTAGCCGTAGCGCCTGGCGATTCCCTCCGTCCAAGCCTGAAACTCGGCGCGAGTCCACTCGAAGCGATGGTCGTCGTGCCGAAAAGCGCCTGGAGGTAGGGCCTCGAAACAAACGTTGTACTCGATGTTGGGCGTCGTGACAATTACGTGACGCGGACGCGCCTGTTCGAAAACGACGCGTTCAAACGCCGTCAGGCGAGCAGTATCCAGATGTTCGATGACTTCTATGACCGTGGCCGCGTCAAAGCCTTCCAGGCGTTTGTCGCGGTAGAGCAGGGAGCCGTGAATGAGCTTAACCCGCTCGCGCTGTGACGGGGCCAACTGATCGAGACGCAAGCGATCGGCGGCCCGCTCCAGCGCGCGCGAAGACACGTCCATCCCAAGGATCGATTGGAAAGCGCGGTCAGGCATTAACGCCTTGATCAACTTGCCCTCTCCGCAGCCCAAGTCAAGGATAGTGGCCGCATTGAGACTCTTGAGCGTGGATACGACCATGCCGACGCGTTGCTCCCAAAGCTTCAGCGGCCGCTCGATGCTTGACTCGGCGTCGGGTTGGGCCAACTCATCGAGTGGTTCAACGCCGTCATCTTCCAGCCGGCTCAGGGCAACGCGGGCGAGAGATTGCTGACGGGCCAAGTATCGATGGGCGATAGCGTCTTTCTCGGGGTGTTTCGCGAGCCAGCCTTCTCCCTTGAGCAACAGCTTTTCGACCTCCGATTCGCCGACCCAGTAGTGCTTCTCGGCATCGAGGACGGGAATTAAAACGTAGAGATGAGCGAGGAGTTCACGGAGCCGCACGTGCCCGGAGAGACGCAGCGTATAGTATGGGCTTTCGCCCCACTGTGGAAATTGCTCGTCGAGGGGATGGTGTTCCGCTTCGACGTGATAACCAAGTGGTACGAACAGGCGCTTCGCGAAATCCGCCCCGCCCCGGCAGGGCACGGCTATGATCGCCGCGGAGAGTTCGAGAGAAGAATCAGCTAGTTCCTGGCGTTCCTTGCTCCGTCCGGACATCGCCGTCCCAAAAACGCGGGCGAGCGCGACGCTGAGGAAAGACGTCGCAGCGTAGGGCCGATCGTTGACGTACTGGCGAAGTGAAAAGACGCCAGACGATTTTTCGCCTCGGCCGCGCACCAGTTCGACCGGATCAACATCTAGCAGGAGCGCAACGGCGGCTTGGTTGGCGGGGGCGTCAATTTGAAACACTCGCGCCGCGCCAAACGGCAGTTCGAACGAGTGCATTCGTGACGGGTTCTTGTGCAGAAGATAGCCAAGGTCGGTCTGAGAGAGAGCGCCTCCAATAGTGAGCAGCATGCAAGTCCCAGTTTAGGGCTGAAACTGTTGGCCGGACTATAGCCTACTGGAAAAGTAGGGGAGCGATCGAGGCTAGGTAGCGGCGCCAGGCTTCGTAATTGTGGACGCCTTCGGTGATCTCGAGCGTGTGCTCGATGCCTTTGGATTTAAGTAGCGCGGAGAATTGTTGATTGCGCTCGTGCAGGAAGTCGTCTTTGCCGCAGCCGATCCATAGGAGGGCCAACTTCTTGTTGACGGAGGCGGAATCGGCGAGCTCGGACGCAAAGTGTGTCTCGAAGTCGCCTGGAATGGCGCCGCTGAAGGAGCCAATGACGGAAAACTTATCGAGATTACTGAATCCGATGTTGATCGCTTGGCCGCCGCCCATCGAAAGGCCGACTAGGGCGCGATTCTCGGCGCCGGTCTTGACCCGGTATTTGCCTTCAATCATGGGGATGACGTCTTTGAGCAAATACTCGGTGAACTGCTGCGTATTGTTGCCGCCCGGGGCGCCGTAGGGGGCGGCGTGGCCGAATGGCATGACGACGATCATCTCCTGAGCCTTGGCCTCGGCAATGAGGTTGTCGAGGATGTAGTTCGCGTTGCCGACCATGGTCCAACCGGCGGCGGTGTCGTTGTTGCCGTGCAGCAGGTAAAGCACCGGGTAGGTCTTGTTCCTTTGGTTTTCATAGCTGGCGGGCGTGTAGACGAACATCCAGCGCGTGTCGCCTAGGGCGGCCGACTTGTGGAAATTGATGTCAACATTGCCGTGCGGCACGTCGCGCGCAGCCCACACCGCATCGCCTGGGATATGCACGAGCGATCCGACGCGGTCGGCGCGGAGCTTAACTGAGGCATTCGAGGGGTCGGGCAACTGCAGACCGTCAATCTCAAAACCGTAGATGAACGCGCCCGGAGGGAAGGGGCCGGCCTTTGTGGTCCAGACTCCATCGGCGCCCTTCGTCATTTCGTGTTGGGCGCCCTGCTTCAGCCAGTCGCCTAACAGCAGCACCTTTTCGGCCTTGGGCGCATAGACGCGGAAGGTCGCGGTCTTGTCGTCACTCACCTCGGGCGAGACGACTTTGGGGATTTGCGCAAGCAGGCTCGCGGCGCAGAGAATCACAAGGGCTGAGATGTTATGGAATCGTTTCACGTGGGCACCTAACCTAACAACTGAACAGAGGACGCGCTTGACAGGTCCGTTGAGGATTCTAACGTATCGTCCAGTGCCGAAGCTGAACCGCTGAGCCAATCGGCCAAAGTGTTGTCATGACAATGTCGGCAGATCCATGTTAGCCTGACTGAGGAGGTCGAGACTCATGCTGAACACTGAAACCCGCAAAGAAAAACTCGATCTTCGACTGACAGCGGCGGCGAAGAAGACGTTGCAACGCGCGGCGCAGGCGTCGGGGCGTTCGGTAAGCGAGTTCGTTTTAGAGAGCGCCTTGGCGAAGGCCGATGAGACGTTGCCGGACCGGCGGCGCTTCGAACTCGATGCCGAGCAGTGGACCGCGTTCCAGGCGGCGCTTGAGGCACCGGCCAAATCGGCGAAGCGACTTGCGAAGTTGCTCCAAGAACCGAGCGTCTTCGAGCGTAAGCGCCGGTGAGCGCGGCGCTGCGCATTGCAAAGCTGGAACGACGGCATGCCGTCGACGGTTTTGACTGCGGGCGCGAGGCTTTGAACAACTTTCTTGTTCGCTACGCCTTTTTGAACCAGCAGGCGAACGCATCGCAGACTTATCTGGCACTATCGGGCGAAGTTGTCGTTGGCTACTACACGCTGGTCGTCGGGCAGGTGGAATTCGCCGGTGCGCCGGAACGGCTCAAGAAAGGCTTGGCGAGGCATCCCGTCCCGATCATGCTGCTGGCGCGTTTGGCCGTCGCCAAGGATTGGCAAGGCAAAGGTTTAGGCGCCGGCCTACTCAAAGACGCGATGCTGAGGACAGTCGGCGCCGCCGGCATCGCCGGAATTCGGGCTTTGGCGGTGCACGCCAAAGACGACGAATCGAAGGCCTTCTACGAAAGATTCGACTTCTTGCCGTCGCCGGCGGACCCATATCATCTCTATCGACTGATCAAAGATATTCGGGCTTGCCTCGACGGCGCGCACTAAGGCATCGCCCTCATGGTCAATTGTGGTCCATGGATCTACAATTCGGCCGAGATGATCGTGTTGCATATAGCGGCGGCGGGACTCCTGACGGCGACGCTGCTCGCGGCTCAGCAGAATAGTCAGCAGGCGGGCGCCAACTCGGGGCCGATTCGCATCGATCCGGCCTACCGCAGTATCGCGGCCGCGACGGGCGGTCATGCGTTGCCGATCGAGCCGGCCGAGTTGGGTACGCCCCCATCTACGACGCTGCTCCTGGCACTGGCGACACACGACGCAAAGATTCTGGCGATCGACCAAGCCACGGTCTCGGGGCCGCGTCGTTATGAGTTTCCAGTGGACGGCAGCGTCCGCGGGTTGAGCGTGATCGTCAGCGGAGCCGCGAGGGTTGCACTGAAGGGACCGGATGGCTTCGACGTGGTCGCGGGGCCGGCGGGGATAGAGGTCGTGCGGCTGAAGCGCGTGACGGGGTATGTGATCGATGCGCCCAAGCCGGGCGTGTGGTCGGTCTCGGTGGATGCGTCCGAGCCGTTTCTGCTGACGGCGGAGGCCAAGAGCGCAATGGATCTGCTCGACGCTCGCTTCGTCGAACAGGGCGGGCGCCCTGGACACGAAGGACTGTTTGCGATTGACGGCACTCCGGCTGCAGGCGAGCCGGGCTTGCTGGAGATCAGCATGATGGACCGGCTGCCGCAGATCGCGGTGAGCCTGCGCCGGCCAAACGGCGAGACGTTATTGATGCCGGCAATCTCACAACACGACCGCGAACAGTTTTGGGCGAACTTCACGGTTCCGAGCGAGCCGTTTCGCGTCTATGTCAGCGCGGAAGATGCCGCCGGAAATACAATTCAGCGGGCGCAGTCGGCGACGGTGTCTCCGCAGCGCTTCTTCGTCAAGCCGGTTGAACCTCTCATCACTGTGTGGCCGGGCGACCCGGCGACCGTGCGTTTCCGATTTGTCAATCGAGGCGAGTCCTCAAGCTTTGCCGCCTATGGAGTGATGGACGACGGTACTCTGGCGCCGGTCGAGCCACAGAATTTTGAGGCGGGCGCAGGGCAGACGGTGGAGTTGAAGGTCACTCTCAAATTGCCCTTCGATGCTCAAGCGGGCAGCATGCGGGATCTAATGCTGACGGTAACGAGCAACCGCACCGGCGGCTATAATTCGGCGACGCAGAAGATCGAGGCGAGGAGCCGGTAAGGCCTAGGCGGCCTTCTCGACCGGTTCAAGGCGCTTCATCTCGATGTGCTCGGCTTTGGGGACGCGCAGGTCCCAGGCGAGGCCGACTTTCTCGAGCAGCTTGATCTGCAGCCACGTCATGTCGAGCTCGTACCACATCAAACCGTGGCGCGAAGAGGCCGGGTGCGCGTGGTGGTTGTTGTGCCAGCCTTCGCCGAAGGTCAGCAAAGCGACCCACCAGGAATTCTTGGAATCGTCGGTGGTGTGGAAGCGCCGCGTACCCCACAAGTGCGTGGCCGAGTTGACCAGCCAAGTCGCGTGCAGACCGAAGGTGACGCGTGCGAATACGCCCCACAGCAGCCAGGGCAGCCCGCCAACGGCGAGAAGGATCAAGCCAAGTACGGTAAGCGGCACCCAGTGATAGGCATTGAGCGCGCGGTAGAACGGATCTTTGGCAAGATCGGGAGCATACTTGCCGGTGATCTTGGTGTTGGAGTGTAAGGATTCGCCGAAGACCGTCCAGAGCATGTGGGCCCACCAAGCGCCTTCGCGCGGGGTGTGCGGATCGCCTTCTTGGTCGGATTTCTGGTGGTGTATACGGTGGACCGCAACCCAGAAGATCGGGCCGCCCTCGAGCGTCATCGTGCCGCAGACGGCCAGGAAGTATTCAAGCCACTTGGGCGTCTTGTAGGAGCCGTGGGTGTGCAGGCGATGGTAGCCCATGCCGATTCCCCAACCGATGCAAATCCAGTGCAGCGCAAGGGCCAGCAGAACGGCACTCCATGTCGTGTAGAAGAACGCCACAACCGTGAGGATGTGGAAGATCACCACCGCGATCATCGTCACCCAGTTGATCTTGCTGCGATCGGTCGACGTCAGGCCTGCGACAACACTCACTGTTTCACTCCAAACTGACTCGGCGCGGGGCTCCGCGCCCTTGCAGTTAGAGGCTAACAGCAGGTGTGCCGGAAAACGGCTCTAGCTGTGTAATAGTTCCGTAATATCGACTGCAGGCCCTTTCGGCTCAGGCCTTTAGCTTATAGCGGTCGAGCGGAAAGACGCCCGAAGGTACTAGAGGATGACGATTTTCGATCTCTACTCCTCGCAGAATGGCTTGGACGTGATAGACGCCGGCTCCGACCTGAGGCGCCTTGATCGCTGTTTCAGGACTGATTTGGAATTGCGGCAATTGCGAATCGGGGAAGCGGGTAATCCAGACGCCTCGGCTCTTGTAGAAGACCGGCTCGCCCGTGCCCCACTCCTTCATGGCATCGGCTGCCGTTCGCACCTGCTCCTCGGTGAATCCGTCAGGAATCCCGACGCCCTCGAAGTTCGCTAGCTCGCGGTCCCAAACAAAGGTTTTGATGACGTGTTCGCCGCGGCTGGATGACTGGGTCCGGTCAGGCCGGGGTCCGAAGAGTTTGAGGAAGTCGTCAGGAGGCGGTACGATATCCGCTTGGCCCGCGCCGACGGTGATTTCCGCCGCCCTGACCCAAGGCTGTGGTCCGCTGAATGGGTTGACCAGCCACCACTCCCCGCCAAACTCAGCAGGCGCCTGCCTGTACGGGCCTTGCGGCGATTTGGCCGCTTCGGGCACCGATTCGAATCGAGGGACCTGTCCCTGAGCGGATGACGCACTCGAACGGACGAATCCGGCGGCAGCGGACGCCGGCTGCTCAGCTGCGTGCGGGCGCACGGACGCGGTGCGAGCGGGAGACCCAGGGAGATCTTTGAGGCTCCGCGAGAAGTCAGATGCCTGCGGGCGCGCGGTCGGCCGAGCCGCCCGAACATCCAGGGCGCGAATGGTGGTATCGGCGGAATGGATCACGCGGCATCTTTGGCATCCACCGTGCCAAACAGGTAACCGACTCAAAACAAATCGAGCGGGTGATTCCTGCGGCAGACGCCCCGTGTCGAACTAGTGACGTTCGACGTAATTCCGCCGCTATAGCTTCTCGAACAAGTAGTCGCCGCGCGCGATGAGCCGGGCCGGGCCGCGCAGATAGATTTGGCCGTTCCAGCGAAGGTCCATCCGGCCGGCAGGGGTCTCGACGCGAACCGGGCTTTTGACCCTGCCGGTCAAGATCGCGGCAGCCGCGGCGCCGGTCGAGCCGGTACCGGAACTCAGCGTTTCGCCTGCCCCTCGCTCCCAAAAACGCACGTCGATGGCGTGTTCGTCAATCACGCGCACGAAGGAGACGTTGGTGCGGTTGGGAAATTCCGGCAGCCTCTCAATCTGTGAGCCCCACACGCGCCAGTCAATGCCGAAGTGGTTCACGAATAAAACGCACTGCGGATTGCCGACATTGACGATTGTCGCCTCGACGACGCCGTGTCTGAGCTGCAGTTGCCGCTTTAGGTCAGACTCTTGATACTTTGGCACGCCCATGCCCATGTCGAACAGAAACCGAGGCGAATTGGACTCCAGGACCTTGAGCGGCTTAATTCCGGCAGCAGTCGAGAGTCTAATTTCATCGCGTTCGCCGCGGCGGTCGACAAGCCAGGCGGCGACGCAACGGGTGCCGTTGCCGGAGATCTCGGCCTCACTGGCATCGGAGTTAAATAGTCGAATGTGCGCGTCGGCGTCGGTCGATTCGAATATGTACTCGACGCCGTCGGCGCCTGCGCCGATGTGGCGGTTACACATTTGCGCCGCTAGCGGGCCGAGGTCGGTCTCGCCCAGGCCGAGAGCCTGCACGTCGTTCCAGTCGACGATCAAAAAATCGTTGCCGACGGCTTCCGCTTTGGTGAATGGCAGCGTCTTCATCTAAAACTCGGTAAACCGGCGGAATTCTCCGAAACGTTCTTCGATGTCGGCGCGATCGATTTCCCGCAACTGGCCGACACCGAATTGCTGGCAACAGAACGAGCCCATAACCGAACCATAGATCATGGCCTTACGCAATTGAGGATGCGTCGCCTGGCCCAGATCGGTGACGCCCTGCGCCGCTAAATAGCCCATGAAACCGCCGGCGAAACAGTCGCCGGCGCCGGTCGGATCGAATACGCTCTCGAGCAGGAAGCCCGGCGCGACGAAATAACCTTCGGGCCGGAACAATATCGCGCCGTACTCGCCGCGCTTAATAACTACGGTCTTCGGCCCCATTGCTTGAATCGCCTTGGCCGCGCGGCGCAGGTTGTACTCGCCGGAGAGCTGGCGCGCTTCGCCATCATTGATGAGGATAAAGTCCCAATCTTTGATCGTCTCGCGCAGCTCGCTCAGCGTCCCTTCGATCCAGAAGTTCATCGTGTCGCCGCCCACGAAGCGGGGGGCGGATATCTGCTTGTAGACTCTGCGCTGCAAGGTGGGGTGGATATTGGCCAGGAAAAGATACTGAGCATCGCGATAGAACTCGGGGACCTTTGGGTCGAAGGTCTCGAATACGTTGAGTTCGGTGACGTGCGTCGTTCGCTCATTCATGTTCTCAGAGTATTCGCCGGCCCAATAGAACGTCTTCCCCTTGGCGCGCTCCAGCCCGCGCAGATCAATATTGTGCTCTTGGAGCACCGCTTCATCCTGTGGAGCGAAGTCCTCGCCGACGACGCCGACGAGGCTTACGTCAGTAAAGAAGCTGGCGGACAGCGAGACATAGGTGCCGGCTCCGCCGAGCACGCGGTCGCACTTGCCGTGCGGAGT
>CAMPKL010000087.1 GCA_946887065.1 uncultured Bryobacterales bacterium | reverse complement strand
GACGGACCTGGACCCGGAACAGCCGCAGTTGAAATGCAACCTAGGGGCTTTGAATCAGGTCATCATCAACCTCAACGTCAACGCGGCGCAGGCAATCGCCGGAAGCGTGTTGGACAGTGGAGAGAAGAAGCTGATTCGCATCGCCACTCGTTCACTCGACGGCGAGATCGAAATTCGCGTCTCTGACAACGGTCCCGGCATGAGCCCCGAGGTCAAGGAGCGCGTCTTCGAACCCTTCTTTACGACCAAACAAGTCGGCAAGGGCACTGGCCAAGGTCTCTCTCTGGCTCATACCGTCATCGTCAAAAAACACAACGGCTCGATCAACGTCGAAAGCGAGCCCGGCCAGGGCTCCGTCTTCATTATCCGTCTGCCGATTGAACCCGCCGGAGCGGCAAACAACCGGCAATGATGCCAATGCTAGACGTCTAGACCAATGGAACGCATGAGCGGCAGGGCGTTGCTCTTTTCGACAATGCCTGGCCGCATCTTGTAATCGAAAACCATCTTGCCGCCTTCGAGGTGATCTTCGAAGTGAACGTTCCGGCCGCGCGGGCCGAGGGTCTCGGCAATGTGGGCAAGCGCCAGGTCGTGAGTCGTCAGTAGGCCGATCGCGCCCTTCTCCACCAAGCCCTTGACGATCGCCTCCGCGCCAATCCTTCGGTCGTGGGAGTTGGTGCCGTGCAAGAACTCGTCCAGCAGAAACAACACGGGCGGCTGGCCGTTGGCCGCGTCGACGATGCCTCGTAAACGGGTGATCTCCGCATAGAAACGCGAAGCGCCCTCCCGCAAAGAATCAGTAACCCGAATCGAAGCGGCGACGGTTAAAGGAGTGAGCCGCAGCTTGGCGGCGCGAACGGGAGCGCCGGCCTGAGCGAGCACGACATTGATGCCGATCGTGCGCAGCAGGGTACTCTTGCCGGACATATTGGAGCCGCTGACGATGATGACGTCCGGCTCGCCGCCGAGATGCACATCGTTGGGGACAGCGCCGTCCGCGGGCAGCAGCGGATGGGCGAGGGCCTGGCCGTCGACCAGGGGTTGACTGCTTTCGACGAGTTCGGGATAGACGTAAGTCGGTCGATCGAATCGGAAGCCCGCTAAAGACGACACCGCCTCGATTTGGCCCACCGCGCCCAGCCACCGTTGCAGCGCTGGGCCGGAGGTCTTGCGCCAGTTCTCAATCGCATAGGCGCAGTGGAGATCCCACAGCAGCAGCGGCGCGATCAGCCCGAAAATCTGGTTGTTGCGTGTCTCTAGCCGATCGACCAACCGGCGCAGCTTGTCGACCCTTGCCGAAGGTGACTCACCGTCGACGTCGAGCGCGGCGCGCATTTGCTGGAGATAAGCGGACGTAAACTGCTCGCCTTCGATGCGTTGCAAGACCTCGGCGAGAAGGCCCAGGTCGTGGGAAGCTTCTTTCACCTCTTCGATGACTTGGTGGGTACGCTTTCGGAACTTGGCGATGACGGCGATGATCACGATCCCGACGACAGCCACGTAAAGGCGCAGCAAAGCCATGGTGCGCTCGGGTAGGGCGACGAGATCCGCCGCTCCCAACAGGTAGGCCACGACAGCCACGGCGGCGACCGCGCCGAAGCAGGAGATGACGTAGGCCGCGAGCCGAAACCAGTCTGCCTCCAGCACGGCGCGGCGGGAACCCCATGCAGCCAGATGCTCCGGGTGGACGCCGGCGCCGGCGGTCTCGCCAAGCAGCGCCAGATCTTCGCGGAGATCGAGCTTGGGCGCGAGTTCCTCGATGGCGCCTTGGCGGGACTGAATCGTCTCAAGATCCGAGGGACCGCTCAGCCATGCGGCCAAGGTGTCCTCGCCCATGCGGGTGCGAGCGGTACAGACCAGCTCAAACAGGGAGCCGGACCCGAAGACGTCCAGGTCGGCGCCATAGAGATGGCGGTCGTCCAGGAATCGTTCTCCCGTCTCGCCCAAGCCCGCCCATCGGTTCTCAAGCCGGGCGCTCGCTTGTTTATAGAACTCGATCGCACGGTTGACGCGGTCGGTCGCCCGATTGGTTCGGTCCAACAGGAAACCGAGTGCCAGATATGCCGCGAAGGGCGCTAGCAGCCACCAACTGGACAGCGCATGACGGGCGACGGCGAGATAGGTGATGGCGATCGCGGCGAAGACGACCACGACGCGCAGATTCCCGAGCGTGCGGTAGCGCTTCTCGCACTCGGCTAAAGACAAACGCCTGAGTTCCAGACGGCGTTCATACTCGCGGGCCGGGCTCAGCGGCGATGGATTCCCCTGCATCTGGTTCGAGGGTATCGTGCCTAGGGAGTCGGCGCATCTTCGCGCAGAAGTTTCTCGTGCTTGAGCTCGGCCCAAAGATCCGCGGGAATCTCGCGCTGCATGTGCGCAATGTTGGAGGTCACCTGTTCGGCGGTGTAAGCGCCGGGGATAACGCTGGCGACCAGCGGGTGTCCAAAAACGAACTGCAGCGCGGCCGCAATTAACGGCGTGCTGTGACGCGCGCAAACCGCCTCGATTTTGCGAACCAATTCGACGACGTCGCCTTCTGCGTTCTCGTAGTTGTACTTCGCTCCGGCAACGGCTCCGGTGGCTAGGATGCCCGAACCGAAAGGAGCGCCGATGATGACGCCCACGTCGTTCTTCTCCAGCTGGGGGAACTCGGCGTCCAGAGTGCGCTGATCGATCAAGGTGTAGCGAGCCGCCACGAGGAAAAAGTCGATATCGACCAAGTCAAGGAAGCGCGGCATGGTGCCCATGTCGTTGACGCCGGCGCCGATGCCGGCAATCTCGCCCGACTCCTTGAGCTGCCGCAGAGCGCGCCAGCCGCTTGTTTTGAGTTGAACGAGGTAAGCATCTACCGACGCATCGGTGCGGTGGTTGCGCCAGTCAAGATCGTGGACCAGCAGCAGGTCGACCTTGTTGATGCCCAGGCGCTGCAGGCTGTCCTCATAAGAGCGCATGATGCCGTCGTAGCTGTAGTCGTAGACTTCGTCGAACTGTAAACCGCCGGACCACATGCCCCAGTCAAAGACGTCGCGGCGAATGGGCGGCTTAAGTAAACGTCCGACTTTGGTCGAGATCAGCATTTGCTCGCGCGGCTTCGTGTAGAGACAGCGCCCTAGCCGATGCTCGCTCTGGCCGCGTCCATAGAGAGGGGCCGTGTCGTAGTAGCGGACGCCGGCATGCCAGGCGGTCTCCAACATCGTTGCAGCGTCTGGGTCGGTGATGCGGGTAAACAAGTCGCCCAGAGGCGCCGCGCCGAACCCAAACACTGGCAGTTGGAGCTCGGTCTTGCCGAGACGGCGTGTGGCAAATGGATCCATAACCTATTCCTACTTTTCCTCGAGAGCCAGCATCGCCTCGGCGTAGCGGCGCCCGATCTCGCGTGCGGATGCTGTGTCGAGGTGAACGTTGTCGGCTTTGGGCGTCATTCCTTCCGCGCTGATAACGGCAGTGTGCGGCACTCGCTCCGGCAGGCGGGCGGTAGCGGCGTTGATCTCCGCCGCGGCCGGATTGCCGGCGACGAAAAAATCAGCGAGCGGGGCGGCGACGAAGGGCAAGTCGGGATTCTGAAAGTCCCGGCGAAAGCGCTCGACGAGGTCAGCGAGAGCGTCCTCATACTGCGGCGCGAACTCATTGCTGTCGGCTTCGCCTTGGTGCCAGATGATGCCCTTCAGTTCCCCGCCCTGTTGGGCGAGGACACGGAAAGTGCGCGAGATGGCGTCGTCCCAGGGCCGGGTATTGGTCTGGGGGTGGACTTCGTTGGGGCGCCAGGCCCGAATGGAACTGCCCCCGACGGCGCCGGGAATTAGACCAATACGGACTCCTGGCTTCGCTTCAGCCATGGCCCGTCCGAACGCGAAGCCGGGTCCCACGCCGATGATGTCGGGCTTGTCGAAATGCAGCGGCTCCTTGGCCGGGCCCCAGACCATAGTGGAATCAAGCGCGAAGACATTGGGCGCCGGCGTTCTGTCTGATTCCTCTACATCGCCGCGGCCCGCCATGTTGGACTGTCCCGCCAGCAGATAGAGGTGCAACGGAGGCTCCGAGGACTCGGCGGTAGGCTGGAGCGCTGCGCAACTCCCAAGAAACAAAATCGCCGCGCCGCAGATCCATAAGTAAGTCTGATGAGCCATAGCCTGAAATTCTCGCTGCTTGAGGGTCAGGCTGTAAAGCCATAGGCAAATCTTGCAGCGGTCACCTATCCTGTTCTTCAGTCAAGGCGAAGGGAGAGTAACGGATGCGTTGGACACCAGGCGGGCGCAGCAAAAATCTAGACGATAGGCGCGGCAGGACGGTGCGCGGCGTGCGCGGCGCTGGCATCGGATTGGGCGGGATGTTGGTTCTGCTTGTCCTGAGCGTGATCTTCAAGCAGGACTTTCTATCTTTGGTCACGACCGGAGGCGGCGTCGAGATGATGCCGGGGGATTCGTCCGATGCACCTGCTTACCAGGCCTCGCCGGAAGAAGAACGGCTTGTGGACTTCATTTCGTTCGTGCTGGACGACGCGCAAGAAGTATGGCGAGCCAAGTTCGCTGAGATGGGGCAAAGCTATCAGGACGCCACGCTCGTATTGTTCCGAGACGCCGTGCAATCGGCTTGCGGATTCGCGGAGGCGGCGACCGGGCCTTTCTATTGTCCCGGAGACGAGAAGGTCTATATCGACTTAGGATTCTACGATGAACTCGCGCAACGGTTCGGCGCACCGGGCGATTTCGCCCAAGCCTACGTTCTAGCGCATGAAATCGGCCATCATGTGCAACGGCGGCTAGGCATTGAAGGTCAGGTTAGGCAGGCCCAGCGGGCGAGTCCGGGCGATGCTAACCAATATTCCGTGTTACTCGAGTTGCAAGCCGATTGCTTTGCGGGCATTTGGGGACACTCAACAGCACGCCGTGACCTTCTTGATCCGAACGATCTAGAAGAGGGCCTAGGCGCCGCGGCGGCGGTCGGCGACGATCGAATTCAACGGAGTGCGACAGGCCGCGTCAACCCCGAAACCTTCACTCATGGGTCCTCTGAGCAGCGTATGCAGTGGTTCCAACGCGGTTTTCAATCGGGCGACCCCAACGCCTGCGATACATTCGCGCAGAACCGCTAAGCCAGCCATCCATCCTTCGGTTCAGTTCCTTCCAGGAATTTACCGTTCGAGTAATTTTCTACTTGACACTCAGTTGCATCTTTAAGTTAAATGGAACTTCGGCAGCGCATTAACCGACTGCCGAACGCAACCACGTTGCGATGTTGGGAAAGAGAAAGAGCCGAGCAGCCCACTGTGGCGCAGCGACTGCCCGGCTCAGGCGATCCCCGGCTGGAAGCCGACGACCAGATTCATTCTAGGTCAGTCGGCCTCCTTCCGGACCATTCCGAGAGGGAGAACGGGAATGAAACGATGGGAGAGTCCCTTTGCATCAGGATTCGGCCAGATGCCGAAACGCCTGCATCGCTGGCTGACTGCCGGCGCGCTAGTCGCTTCCACAGCGGCGGCCGGCAAGGCCGCTCCACCCCAGGCCAAAACGCCCGAGCAACCGGTGGACGCGAATCGAGAAGGGCGAATCGAGGGTTCCTCAGCCAGGTTTCTTTTTGAGATCGAAGCGGGTCCCTTGCGGACCGTGCTGGCGGAGTTTGAAAGCGTGTCGGGTTGGCAGGTTTCCGCCGCCGACGATGAGATCTTGAACCTGCAATCGCCCGGCGTGCAGGGGCAATTTTCCGCCGAGGGCGCTCTATCGCGACTGCTCAACGGCATTGGCGTTCGCTATGAGTTGACCGCGCCGACCGCGGCTGCTCTCCAGCTCGATACGGTTTCGACCACCGTAAACGTCAGGGCCGTTCCGACACCTGCATCTCCGAAGTACACGCAGCCGCTGCGCGACACGCCGCAGACGATCTCGATCGTTCCACGCGCCGTGATTGAAGAACAAGGCGCTCAGAGCCTGACTGACGTGCTGCGCAACGTACCGGGTCTCACCGTTGCCGCGGGGGAAGGCGGCAGTCCCGCCGGCGACAACCTCACGCTTCGCGGCTTCAACGCCCGCAATGACATCTTCATTGACGGCGTGCGCGATATCGGCGCGCAGTCCCGTGACTCGTTCAATTTGGAGCAAGTCGAAGTCGTCAAGGGTCCGCAGTCGGCGATGACGGGACGCGGCTCCAGCGGCGGCTCGATCAACCTCGTCAGCAAGACCCCTGGAGTCGGCCGGTTCTTCAACGGTTCCTTCCAATTCGGGACCTACAAACTCGCGCGCGGTACCGCGGACGTTAACCTGCCGCTGACCGACCGGACCGCCTTCCGGATGAGTCTGCTCGGCCACAAGTCCGGCGTTCCCGGACGCAACGTCGTCGATAGCAACCGCTGGGGCGTGGCGCCGTCGTTGGCCTTGGGCCTGGGTACGCCGACACGCTTAACGCTCAGCTACTACAAGCTGAAGCAAGACAACATCTCCGACTACGGCATTCCCTGGGTTCCGAACACTCATAACGTCTTGGCGGCGTACCGCGACCAACCCGCGCCGGTACCGAGAGAAACATTCTACGGCTTCAAAGACCGGGACAAGGAAAAGTTGAACGCGGATTTAGGCACTGTGCGCGTGGAGCACGACTTCAACGACAATGCCACCTTCCGCAATCAGTTCCGCTACGGCCAAACGAGCCGCGACTCCATCGCCTCCCCGCCGCGTTTCGACAGCCCCGACACGACGCTCATCCGGCGCGAAATGCGGGCCTGGCTGAACGACGACTCCGTTGCCGACAACCAGACCGACGTCACGGCGCGCTTTGAGACCGGCGCGGTTCGCCACAGTCTTGTCGCCGGCACGCAGTTCACCCGGGAGAACAACACGCGCGGCAACCGTACCGCACCGAACTCCCTAACGACCCTGTTGAACCCCGACCCCAACGACGTCTACGAAGGGGTGATCACGGTCAGTCCCCTTGTCGGTGATCTAACCGGCAATACGCAGGCCGTCTACGCCTTCGATACGTTGAGCTTCGGGCGCTACGTTCAGGTTAATGGCGGCGTCCGTGGCGAGCGGTTCGCCGCGGATGGTCTGACTAATACCGGCGAGCCCGTCGACACCGTGTCCAAGATGCTCAGCACCAGAGCAGGATTGGTGTTTCGCCCGGTGAGCATCGGCTCGCTCTACGTTTCCTATGGAACGTCCTTCAATCCGGCCTTCGAGGGCCTTGGCTTTGTCTCGGGCGACAACGACCCGAACTTGGATCCGGAGAAAACCTACACAACGGAAGTCGGGTCGAAATGGGACCTCATCAACGGACGGCTATTGCTTGCCGGAGCGCTATTTAACGTCGCCAAGACCAATGCCCGGACGCCCGGCCTGCTGCCGGATGACCCGCCGCAAGTGCTGGACGGCAAACAGCGCGTGCGCGGCGCCGAGCTATCCGCGACGGGAAACCTGACTCCCAACTGGACCGTATTCAGCGCCTACACGCTGCTCGACAGCCGGGTCCTCGAATCGAACAACGCGGACCAGATCGGCAACCGTTTCCCGCAGACGCCCAAGCACGCCTTCAGTTCGTGGACCACGTATGCCTTCCCTTGGCGGGTCACGTTGGGCGGCGGCCTGCGCTACGTCGGCCGGCGCTACAACAACATCAACAACGCCCGCTCTGTGGATGGCTACTGGATGGTGGATGCGATGGCGCAGATCCCCGTTCGGGATTGGCTCGACATCCGCGCCAATCTGACCAATGCCTCCAACGAGTATTACTTCGAGCGTGTCGGCGGCGGCCACGTCATACCGGGCGCGTCGCGGGCGTTGGTGATTACGACGAATGTGCGCTTCTAGCAAGCGCCCGCAAATTCATGTTGCTTCAGATTCCAGACGTCCTTACAGCGGACCAAGTCGCGCGCTTCCGTAAGGAACTAGGCGCCGCGGAGTGGGTTGACGGCAAAGTTACCGCCGGCCCGCAGTCCGCAAAGGCGAAGGACAATCTGCAACTCCCGGAGGGCCATCCGACTTCTGTGGCCCTCGGAGACGAGATCCTCGACGCGCTGCAACACAACCCCCTATTTATCTCCGGCGCCTTGCCGCAGCGAGTCTTCCCTCCCCTGTTCAATCGATACAGGGGAGGGCAATCTTTTGGCATCCATGTCGACAACTCGATCCGCCAAGTCACCGGCACGCCGCATCGTATCCGCACCGATCTCTCCGCCACTTTGTTCCTTAGCCAGCCGGACGAATACGACGGCGGGGAACTGTTGATTGAAGACCGTTACGGCGCGAGAGAGGTCAAGCTGGCGGCCGGAAGCATGGTGCTCTATCCGGGCACCAGCCTTCATCAAGTGCTTCCCGTGACGCGGGGCGAACGCATCAGCTCGTTCTTCTGGATTCAAAGCATGGTGCGTGATGACTTCCAACGAACGCTGCTCTTCGACCTCGATTCGGCGATCCAGCATGTCGGCACGGATTTGCCGAACCACCCCTCCTCAATACAACTGACCGGCGTCTATCACAACCTGCTCAGGCAGTGGGCCGACGTCTAAGCCGCAGAACCGCCATGAAGCTATTTCGCAAAGTTCTCTTCTGGATGCACCTGTGCACAGGCCTGTTCGCGGCGATCGTGGTCGTGATCATGTCGGTGACTGGCGTGCTGTTGACCTACGAGTTGCAACTGCAGCAGTGGGAGGCCGGCGGAACGGTTGCCGTGCCGGCATCGCCGGAAACACAGCGCCTACCGTTGGAGGCTTTGATTGCGGCCGCCGGAACAGGACGAATGGAGCCGCCGTCCACGATTGCCGTTTCCTCGGACCCGGCGCAGGCGGTAACGCTGAGTTGGGGACGCGAAGCGACGGTGATGGTCAACCCTTATACGGGCGAGGTGCTGCCTGAAGGACCGACCACGGTGCGCGACAGCCTGGCGACGTTGCGCGTTTGGCATCGATGGCTGGGCCAAGAGGGTGAGTCACGCGACTTTGGCAAGTCGATCACCGGCGTCTGCAACATGGCGTTTCTGTTTATCGTCGTGAGCGGAATCTACCTCTGGATGCCGCGCAAATGGAGCTTGAACGCCGTCAAGGCGGTGGCTTTGTTCAAGTCGGGGTTGGCGGGCAAGGCGCGGGACTTCAACTGGCACAACGTGATCGGTGTCTGGTCGATGATTCCCCTGTTCTTCATCGTGTTTAGCGGCGCGGTAATTTCCTACCCGTGGGTGAGCGACTTGGTCTACACCGCGTTCGGCGAAGCAGCGCCGGCGCGCCGTGCACCGAGTGGTCCAGGAGGCCCGCCGAGGGGAGGCGGCGGACCTCCTGTTGAAAAATCAGAAGCGCCGAAGCCGCTTGCGATCGAAGAGTTCAACCTCGCCGCGTATGTCGACAAGGCGAGCGAGTCCGCTCCGAACTGGCGCACCCTGCGGATCACCTTGCCGCAATCCGCCAAGCAGCCCGTCAGCGTTGCAGTTGACGAAGGCTCCGGCCGCCAGCCCCATCTTCAATCGACGATCGAGGTCGACCGCGAAACCGCGTCTGTTCTCAACCTGCAGAGATTCAGCGATCAAACGCCGGGCAGCCAAGCGCGGCGGATCCTGCGGTTTATGCACACCGGCGAAATCGGAGGCGTGTTCGGCCAGACCTTGGCCGGCTTGGTCTCCGCCGGGGCGGTCGTGCTGGCCTACACCGGGATCGCGTTGGCGTGGCGTCGCTTCCGCGGTTGGCTAGCCCGCAGAGCAGACGCCT